>JBIJAP010000197.1:0-6852 GCA_044345715.1 Rubrivivax sp. | reverse complement strand
GGGCCCCAGACGCGCGTGAGGTCGGCCATCTCCAGCTCCAGGCGCAGCGCGCCGCCGGCCGACAGCACGCGCGTGCGCCGCAGGTCCATCTGGCGGGTGTAGCTCTCGTGCGTGGGGTAGACGTAGCGGCCTTGCGGGCCGCCGCCGGCGCCGTCGGGCATCGGGGCCTGCGGCACGTCGGCCAGCACGCGCCAGGGCAGCTCCACGCGGAAGGTGGCGGCCTCGCTCACGCTGGCCTCAAGCGGCGTGCCGCTGCCGGCTGCACGCAGCACCACGCGGTGCAGCAGAGCCGGGTCGGTCATGCGGCGGGTGTCGATGCGGGCGCTGAAGCGGCCGTCGGCACCGGCCACCACGCGCTGCGCGCGGGCGGCATCGCCGTCGACGACCACGTCGAGCAGCGCACCGGGCGCGGCGCGGCCGGTGATGTCGAAGTCACCCTGCGCGGCCTCGGTGGGCAGGGCGTCGAGCGTCGGGCGCATCGCAGGGCCAGGCCCTCCTGGCGCCGGGGCGGGTTCCACGGCCCACACCGTGCCGCTGCGCGGAGGCAGGTTCAGGTGCAGGCGGCCCTGGGCATCGGCCTGCAGTTCCGGTGGCAACGCTGCCGGCGTGTCGGCGTGGATGTCGAACAGCCGACGCAGCCGCGCCTGGGGCACGCCGACCTCCAGGTTGTCGGCAAGGCGCGGCGCGTCGGCTGTGTTGAACAGCACGATGCGCAGCTGCCCCTCGTGCACGTTGCGCCAGGCCAGCACGCCCGGCCCGGCGCCGCCGGCTTGCAGCGGCTGCGGCAGCGCGCGCGAGAAGCCGCGGTGCGCCTTGCGCAGCGCCACCGCGGCCTGCGTATAGCGGAACAGCGGCGCCTGTATGTCGAAACGGTCGCGCCCGCCCGAGCCCCAGCCGGCCGCGAACATCGAGGCGCGCTGCTCCACCAGCCCCTGCTCGGTGCCGTAGTACAGCACCGGGATGCCGGGCAGCGTCATCAGCGCCAGCAGCGCCTGCTTCATGGCCGGCTCGCCGCTGACGGCCAGCCAGCGGTCGAGGTCGTGGTTGTCGATGAAGCTGGGCAGGCGCCGCGGGTCGATGCCGCGCGCGTCGGCGGCCACCATGTCCTGCACGCGGCGCTGCAGCTCGGCCGGCGCGCGGCCGCGCGCGAACACGTCCACCAGGCCCGCGTAAAGCGGGAAGTTGAGCATGCCGCCCAGGCGCTGCTGCCCGCGTTCGCCGCGGATGTAGCTCTCCAGCTTGCGCGTGTAGCGCGTCTGGCCCGGGGCGTCGATGCCGAAGCCTTCGCCGAAGGCGAAGAAGTCTTGGCGGCCCGTGCGCCGCGCCACCAGGGCCACACCCGGCGCCTTGGGGTCGGTGGCGTAGAGGAAGTCCTCGAAGAACTCGGGCGGCACGTGGTACGCGGTGTCGATTCGGAAGGCGTCCACGCCCACCTCGCGCACCCAGTAGCCGAAGCTGTCGCGCAGTGCGCGGCTCACGCGCGGGTTCTCGGTGTTCAGGTCGTCCAGGCCCGAGGTCTGGAAGTTCATCTCCTCGTCGCGCACCGTCACGTCGCGGATGTCGGGTGTCCAGTGGTAAATGCCGGCGCGGCGGTCATCAGTGCGGCGCGGGTCGTTGAGGTGGAACGGGGCCTGCAATGGTCGGGGCATGGGGCGCGAGCCGGTATTGGGCCGGAAGTCGGCCGTCGGGTCGTCGGCGCGCCAGCCCGGGCCATAACTGAAGAAGTTGCCGGTGTGGTTCACCACCACGTCCTGCACCAGATACATGCCGCGGCGGTGCAGCGCATCCGACAGGCGCTGGTAGTCAGCCAGCGTGCCCACGTGCGGATCCATGCGCTTGAAGTGGCTGGCCCAGTAGCCGTGGTAGCCCCAGAAGCCGTGCGTGGTGTCGTGCCACTGGTTCAGCACCGGTGGTGTCAGCCACACGCCCGTGGCGCCCAGGGCCTGGATGTAGTCGAGCCGGCGGCGGATGCCTTCGATGTCGCCGCCGCTGTACTTGTTGCCGTCGCGCGCGTCGTGTTCGCCCAGGCCCTGGTCGTTGTTGCGCGGGTTGCCGTCGTCGAAGCGGTCGGTGAGCACGAAGTAGATGACCTGGTCGCGCCAGTCGGGCGAAGGCACGTGCAACTTCAAGCCGCGTTGCTGTGCCGCTGCAGGCAGCAACGCGGCCGCCAGCAGGGCCCCGGCGAGAAGGGCTTGCCAGTGCTTGTTCATCGTGCGGCTCCCACTTCCAGTTGGCGCGCCTGCAGCAACGCGGCGTGCGGCAAAGCTTTCGGGTCCATGCGCTGCCCGTCCAGCCACACGCCGGGTCGCCGGCCGGACACGATGGTGAGCCGCGTGCCATCGGCCCGCGCCAGCGTGGCGCGGCGCACCAGCACCGCGCCGGCCACGTAGCTGCCCGAGGCCGGCACCACCGGGTAGAAGCCCAGCGTGGACAGCACCAGCCACGCACTCATCTGCCCGCAATCGTCGTTGCCGATGATGCCGTCGGGCCCGCTGCCGTAGAAGCTGTGCACGATGCGGCGGATCAGCGCTTGGCCCTTGTGCGGCGACGCCGTCCAAGCGTAGAGGTAGGCGATGTGGTGGCTGGGCTCGTTGCCGTGGGCGTACTGGCCGATCAGGGCCTCCTGGCCGAGGTGCTTGTTGGCACCGGGCGCCTGCACGCTGAAGAAGCGGTCGAGCCAGGCCTCGAAGGTCGCCGGGCCGCCCATCTGCGCCACCAGGCCGTCGGGGTCGTGCAGCGCCGGCGTCAGCGTGTACTGCCAGGCGTTGGCCTCGGTGTAGTCGCCCGGGTTGTTCATCGGGCTGGTGGGCACCAGCGGGTCGAAGGGCTCGCGCCAGCGGCCGGCGCTGTCCTTGCCACGCATCATCTGGGTCTGGGCGTCCCACAACTGGCGCCAGCCCTGGGCGCGGCGCGCGAAGCGCTCGGCCACCTCGGGCTGGCCTGCGGCACGCGCCACGCGGGCCACGGCGTCATCGCCGATGCCGAGCTCGAGCGTCTTGCTTACTGACTCGTTGCTGATCTTGTCCAGCGGCATGAAGCCGAACTGCTCGTACACGTCCCAGCTGCGCTGCGCCCATTCGGGCGCGTTCGGCCGCGGCCGCGTGGAGGTCTCGACCATCGCCTGCAGCGCGGCCTGGAGGTCGAAGCCCACGTCTTTAGTGGCACTCTGGCGGTGCAAGCCCTTGGCCACCGCATCAGCGATGACGGGCAGCGCCGGGTTGCCGATCATCGTGTGCGTTTCGCGGCCCCAGGCCGTCCACAACGGCAGGTAGCCCTGTGCGCGCTGGTGGGCCAGCATGGTCTGCACGAAGCCAGGCACGCGCTCGGGCACCAGCAGCGTGAACAGCGGGTGCACGCCGCGAAAGGTGTCCCACAGGCTCAGGGTGCTGTAGTACACGCCGCCCGGCGCGGCCATCACCTGGCCGGTGGGGCCGCGCACGCGGCCGTCGGTGTCGGCGATGTCGCTGGGGTGCAGCAGCGTGCGGTACAGCGCCGAGTAGAAGATGGTCTTGAAGCGCGCGTCGGCATCGATCTGGATGCGCGAGAGCAGCGCCTGCCACTGGGCATTGGCGGCGGCGCGCACGGTGTCGAAGGGCTGGGCCTCGTCCACGGCCAGGTTGCGGCGCGCGCCGTCGACGTCCACCGTGGACAGCGCCACGCGGGCGTGCAGCACGCGGCCCGCCGCCAGGTCGAAGTCGAGCACGTAACGCGCAGCCTTATCACCTGCACGCGGCGGCAGCGTCGTCACGCGCGCGATGGGCCGGTCGAAGCGCACGATGAACGAGGCCTCGCGCTCGACCCAGTTCTTCGAGTGCGTGGTGCCGGTGAGCTCACCCCGCGCTTCGTCCACGCTGGACGTGGCCTGGGTGACACGCGGGCCATCACCGAACAGCAGCCCGTGCTGCAGGTCCACCAGCACCTGCACGCGGCCGCCCTGCGTGAAGGTGTAGCGGTGCACAGCCACGCGCTGCGTGGCGGTGAGCTCCACGCGCACGCCGTGGCCGGGCAGGGTGACACGGTAGATGCCCGGGCGCGCGCTCTCCGTCTTCTTGTCGGGGGCGGCCGAAAAGTCGGTGCTTTGCGCCGACCAGCGCGTGCCGGCGGCGGGCATCAGCAGCACGTCGCCCAGCTCGGGGATGCCGGCGCCGCTGATGTGCGTGTTGGAGAAGCCCAGTATGCGCGGCGCGCGGTACTGGTAGCCGCTGCTGTAGCTCCAGCCGCGGTCGGCGTTGTCGGGGCCGGGCGCGACCATGCCGAAGGGCACCATCGCGGCCGGCGTGACGTGGCCGGTGCCGTCGGTGCCGATGAAAGGGTTGACATGGCGCGTGAGCTCGCCGCGGCCGGCGGCAGCGCTGGCGGTGGCGACCAAGGCCAGCACCAGCGCCAGCAGATTCAGCGCCAACGGCTTCATGGTGTCGGGTTCCGGTTCGTGAGGGTGCGGCCGAAGAAGCGCAGCGTGTCTTCGAGGTGTTGCGTCCAGTAGGCCCAGCCGTGGCCGCCGTCGTGCTCGGCGTATTCGTGCGCGATGCCGGCGGCCCGCAGTTCGGCGTGCAGCTGGCGGTTGGCGGCGATGAAGGGGTCGTCGCGCCCGCAGTCGAAGCGCAAGGCGGGCAGCGGTGCGACGGCGCTGCGGAGCGAGGCGATGACGCTGCTGTCTGCAGGCGCCGCGGCCCAGCCGATGCGAGTTTCGGCCATCAGTGCGTCGAGTTGCGCGGCCTCGGTGACCGACGAGTGCCCGGCCGCTGCCACGAAGCGCCGCGGGTGCCGGCCGGCCAGCCGTAGCGCGCCGAAGCCACCCATGCTGAGGCCTGCGATGAAAAGCGGCGACGCCTCGCTGCACGCTGTGCAGGCCGCGCGCGCGGCGGCCGGCACCTCCTCGACGATCCAGCGTTCGAAGTCCTGCTCGGCGTGGGCCACGTAGCCCGAGCCATCGCCCCACAGCCCGTCGCTGGGCATAGCCAGCACCATCGGCGGGATCTCGCCCGCGTCGATGAGCCGCTGCGCCGTGAAATGCGCGCCACCCTTGAAGGCCCAGGCCCAGTGCGAGCCGTACACGCCGTGCAGCAGCAGCACCAGCGGCACGTCTTGCAGCGCAGCAGCCTGCGGCGGCACGAACAGCAGCACATCGGCCCGCCGGCCGAGCGCCGCGCTCTTGACCGTGACGAAGCGCAGGCCGGGTGGCGAGAGGGACGGGTCAGAGACCTCGAGGGTGCGGAACATCGGGGGTCCGGTCAGTCGAACACGATCACGCCCTTGGCGCTGCGGCCGGCGAGCATGTCTTCCATCGCCTGGCCCAGTTCGCCCAGGCGGTAGGTGTGCGTGACCAGGCTGTCGAGCTGCAGCTCGCCGCGCGCGGCCCAGTCGAACAGGCGCGGAAAGTCGCGTTCGGGCTGGCAGCCGCCGTACAGCGGCACCAGGTAGCGCTTGTCCCACCAGAACTGGGGCATCTCCACGCTCACCGGGCCGTGCGCGCCGCTCAGCTGCACGGCGTTGCCGCCATGGCGGCACAGCTTCAGCGGCAGGAAGGCCAGCGCAGCCACGCCGGTGGCTTCGAAGGCGTGGTCGGCGCCGCGGCCATCGGTCAGTGCGCGCACGGCGGCGGCCAGCTGGTCGCCTAGCGCGTCGTCGGGCGCAGGCTCCAGCGTGTGCGTGGCCCCGATAGCCACGGCGCGTTGCAGCGCGGCGGGCCGGCGGTCGATGGCGATGATGCGGGCCGCACCAGCCAGCCGCGCGCCCTGCACCACGCTCAGGCCCACGCCGCCGCAGCCCACCACGGCCACCGTGTCGCCGGGCTGCACCTGCGCCACGTTGACGGCCGCGCCCACGCCCGTCATGACGCCGCAGCCCAGGATGCAGGCGTGGCGTGCCGGCAGCTGCGCGGGCAGCACGGTCAGCGCCTCGGCGCGCACCAGCGTGTGATGGGCAAAGGTACCGAGCTTGAACGAACGCTCCACCGGCTGCCTGCGCCACCGCGTGTGGCCTCGGGCCGGCGCGCTGCTGCCCAGGCTGGCATCGACGCCGTGCGTGCGTTCGCACAGCGAACCGCGCCCGCGCTGGCACTGCGGGCAGCGGCCGCAGGGAATGGCCCAGTTCAGCAGCACGGGCTGCCCGGGCTGCAGCCCCGGGTGCTGTTCCGTCACGCCCGGCCCGACGCTGTCGACCACGCCCGCGCCTTCATGCCCCAGCACCAGCGGGCCCGGCCAGTGCAGCGAGGCGTGGTCGGTGTGGCACAGGCCGGCGGCCTTCAGGCGCACGCGCACCTCGCCGGCCAGCGGCGCGCGCACCGAGACTGGCTCGATGACGAAGGCACCGCGGCCGTCGCCGATGGCGGCGTAGCTCTCCACTTCGATGGCAGGCATGTGCAACGCGCTCAGCGCGACCAGATGACCGGGTTCTTGCGCGTGGCGATGACCTCGCCTTCGCGCGCCCCGGGGCACCACTGGTCGCGGTCGTTGGCCTGGATGGCGTTGAGCGCGGGCACGAGGCGCATGTCGGCGTCCATGTAGATGACCGTCATCACCGAACGCGGCCGGTCGCTCACGTTCGGCCCGGCCTTGTGGAAGGTCCAGCCCAGGTGGAAGCTCACCTCGCCCAGGTCGAACGGCCCCACCTCGAAGGGGAAACCGTGGCGGGCCATGTTCTCGCTGATCCTGGCCTCGCTCTCGTCGCTGATGCCCAGGTCGCGCCCGAAGGCCACGCCCTGGCTGCCGGCGTAGAAGCCCAGCGGGCCCATCTCGGTGGGCACGGCCTGCAGCGGGATCCACGCGGTGATGGTGCGGTCGCTGGCCAGCGGCCAGTAGTACTGGTCGGCATGCGCGGGTGTGATGCCGCCGCCGGGCTCCTTGTACAGGC
>JBIJAP010000196.1:0-6868 GCA_044345715.1 Rubrivivax sp. | reverse complement strand
CACTCAGCTCCCTGGGCGCCTACCTCACCGCCGAGGGCGAACGCTGGCGCGCGCTGCACGTGACGCTGGGCTACACCTTCGCCGGCCTGTTGCTGGCGCGCGTGCTGTACGGCCTGTTCGGCCCGCGCCAGGCCGGGCTCGGCCTGCTGTGGCGCAAGCTGCTGGGCGCGCCGGCCTGGCTGCGCGCGCTGGCGCAGGCCGCCCGCGCCCGACCGCTGGCGGGCGCGCTTCAGGCCCTGCCCTGGCGCCAGGGCCAGAACCTGCTGATGGCGCTGGCCATCGTCCTGGTGCTGGTACTGGCCCTGCCGCTCACCTTGAGCGGCTACGCCGCCTACCAGGAGTGGGGCGACGTGTTCGGCGGCGAGCTGTTCGCCGAGCTGCACGAGACGCTGGGCAACGCGCTGCTGGCCCTGGTGCTGTTGCACGTGGGGCTGGTGGCCCTGCTCAGCCTGCTGCGCCGCCGCAACCTGGCGATGCCCATGCTGAGCGGCCGTGTCGATGGGCCCGGACCCGATCTCGTGAAGCACAACCGGGTGCCCCTGGCCCTGGCGCTGCTGCTGGCGGTGCTGGCCTTCGGCAGCTGGCAGTGGCAGACCACGCCGGGCGGCCTGCTGCCCACAACCGCGTCGGCCTAAAGAGAGCGCGGGCACCTGGATGACGACGACTGAGCCTGTCGAGGCCTCACCCTCCGTTCGGGCTGAGCCTGTCGAAGCCCCACTCGCCGTTCGGGCTGAGCCTGTCGAAGCCTTGCTCTCCGTTCGGGCTGAGCTTGTCGAAGCCCTGCCCTCCGTTCGGGCTGAGCTTGTCGAAGCCCTGCCTGCGCACCAGAAGGCCCTTCGACAAGCTCAGGGCGAACGGGGTAAGTGCCCTTCGACAGCCTCAGCCCAGCAGCCGGCCCGCCACCACCGCACCCCAAGTCACCAAGGCCATCAACAGCGCCAGCGTCACCGCGGCGCTGCCCAGGTCCTTGGCGCGGCCCAGGCGCTCGCGGCGATCGAGGCCGATCTCATCGGCCAGCGCCTCCAGCGCCGAGTTCAACAGCTCCGCCACCCACACCGCCACCACGCTGCCGGCCAGCAGCAGCGCCTCGGCCACGCTGCGGCCCACCCAGGGCGCCGCCAGCAGCAGTGGCAGGCCCAGCGCCAGCTCCTGGCGGAAGGCGGCCTCGTGGCGCAGCGCGGCCTTGAAGCCGGCCCACGAATAGCCGGCGGCACGCACGATGCGGCGCAGCCCGCCGTGGCTCTTGAACGGACTGCGGTCGTTGGGTTCGGGGGGTGGCTTCATGCGGGTTCAGTTCGTACTCGGCGGGCCCAGGTTCATCGCCACCGCAAAGCCCTGCGCCACCACCGGCAGCGTGACACACCCGCCGTGGGCGCGCGCCACGCGGTCGGCCAGCATCAGGCCGAGGCCGCCGGTGTCGGCATAGCGTTCCTCAGCCAGGGCCTGTGCCAGTTGCTCGCGACGCGCGGCGCTCACGCCGGGACCGTCGTCGACCATCTGCAGGCCATGGCCATCGGCCGTGCCACTCAGGCTGACGAGCCGGGCGCCATGGCGCTGCGCGTTGTCGAGCAGGTTCAGCAGCGCAGCCGACAGCAGGTCGGCATCGGCATCGAGGCTGTCCGTGCCCTGCACCTGCAGCTCCAGCGCAAAGGCCGGCAGCCGCGCCACGAGCGCGCCCAGCTGCACCGGTCCGCGCTGCAGTGAAGCCGTGCCGTCGGCGCTGCGGAACAGCCCCAGCAGCGCCGCCATCACGTGCTGCAGCCGCGCCGCTGCGCCACGCACGCGCACCAGGCGCTCGGCCAGTTCGGGCGGCGCGCTGCGCGCGGCCACCGCCAACTGCGCGTCGATGCCGGCCAGCGGCGTGCGCAGCGCGTGCGCGGCGTGGGCCGAAAACGCCTGCTCGTGGGCCAGCCGCGAGGCCAGGCGCACTGCCAGGCTTTCGATGGCCTCGTGCACCGGCGCCAGCTCCTGCCGCGCAGGCGCGCCCAGCGCCACCGACGGCGGGCCGTCGTCGAGCCGCCACTGCCCGAGCCGCTGCGACAGCTGCTGCAGGGGCTCCATCTCGTGGCGCACACGCGCACGCAGCCACAGCTGGCCGAGCAAGCCCACGGCCAGCGCCGAGAGCACGGCACCGAGCGCCACCTCGCTGCGCGCCTCGGCGCGTTCGTCGCGTGTCTGCGCGGCGTACAGGAAGCGCCCGTCGCGGCCGGCGGCCTGGCCGTAGATGCGCCAGCCCGGCACGTCGGCGAACCCGGCTGTCGGCGCACTGCGCCAGGCGGCCTGCGGCGCGCGCATCGAGCGCCGCAACACGCGGCCGTCGGCAGCCACCAGCTGCCACGCAAAGTGCTTGGCCGGCACGGCGCCGATGCCGCTGGTGGCATCGGTGACATCCGGGGTCTCGGCCACCAGCACTGTCATCAGTTCGGCCGAGTCACGCAGCGCCTCATCGAGCAGCTCGTCCACCTCGTAGCTGGCGGTCAGCCACACCGCCAGGCCCACGGCCAGGCCCCACACCAGCGCCCAGCCCAGCAGGGCCCGAATCAGGCGGCCGGCAATCGACGGCGGCTGGGCTGTGAGCTTGGGCATCGGCGAGCCGGCTCGTCTCAAGGCGCCGACTTGTCGACGCGGTAGCCCAGGCCGCGCACGGTGTCGATGAGCTCGCGGCCGAGCTTGCGCCGCAGCGAGGACACATGCACCTCGAGCGCATTGCTGGCCAGCTCGGCCTCGAAGCCGAGCACAAGCTTCTCCAGATCGGCCTTGGGCACGATGCGGCCGGCCCGCAGCACCAGCGCCTCGAGCACGGCCCACTCGCGCGCCGTGAGCTCCACGCGCGCACCGGCCAGCGGACGGCGCGCGCCTGGAGGTCGATGGCCACCTCGGCGCGGCGCCAGTGGCCGTCGGCCGCGCCGCCGCTGCGCCGCGACACGGCGCGCAAGCGGGCGGCCAGTTCCTCGGGGGCGAAGGGCTTCACGAGGTAATCGTCGGCGCCGGCATCCAGGCCCTCGATGCGCTGGGTGAGCAGGTCGCGCGCCGTCAGCATCAAGGCCGGCGTGCGGTCGCCCCGGCTGCGGCGCTGGCGCAGCCAATCGAGGCCCGAGCCGTCGGGCAACTGCCAGTCGACGAGCAGGGCATCGAAGGGTTCGCCAGCCATCGCGCTGGCCTCGGCCAGCGAGCGGCACCAGTCGACGACATGGCCGTCGGCGGCAAGCCAGTCGCGCAGACCTTCACCGAGCAGGAGATCGTCTTCGAGCAGCAGCAGGCGCATGGGTGTGAGTGGGTGGACAGGAGGACGCTATCACCGCCGCCGCGCCAGCACAGCGGCCGTTCGACAACAAGCCGGTGCGCGCCGAGCATGGCGCTCCCAGATGAAGCCCACCTGAAGCCCGCCCATCCCACGCGAGGGCCGCGGGTCTTCAGCCTGGCTTCACCGAGCAGGCAGCCAATGGACGGCATGAATCTGCCTCGGGAAAGCCCGTTCCGCATCCGCGCCAGCATCGAAGAGCTGCTGCTCGCCGCAGCCGTGTTCTGGCTCCTGGCCGGGAACCAGTCCTTCCTGCGCGAGGCGCTGCTGGGCCGCAGCCTGGCCAGCGGCGGCGGCCTGCAGCTGGCGGCCACGCTGGTGCTGGCCGTGGTGGCGATGCACGTGCTGCTGCTGGGTCTGGTGGCGGAGCGTCGCACGGTCAAGCCGCTGCTGGCTGTGCTGACGCTGATCACGGCGCTGGCGTCCTGGTTCACCACCCGCTACGGCATCGTGCTCGACCCCAGCATGCTGCGCAACGTGCTGCGCACCGACGTGGCCGAGGCTTCGGAACTGCTGGGCTGGGCGCTGTTCATTCACCTGCTGCTGTATGCCGCCGCGCCACTGGCGCTGCTGGCGTTCGTGGAGCTGCGGCCTCACCGGTCATGGCGAAGCGCCATCGCCGCTCGAGCGGCCCTGCTAATCGGTGCGGCCGCGGTGCTGGTGCTGTCGATACTGGTGAGCTACCAGCCGCTGGCCTCGTTGATGCGCACACCGAAGGACCTGCGCTACCGCATCACACCGGCCAACGTGCTGTGGTCGGTGGGCTCGGTGGCCGCGGCCGAGGCGCGCGGCGCCGCGCAGCCGCGGCAGCCCATCGGCACCGACGCACGGTCCGGCCCGGCGCAGCTGGCACGGCAGCGCCCGCTGGTGCTGGTGCTGGTGGTGGGTGAGACGGCGCGCGCCGCCAACTGGGGCCTGGCCGGCTACGCGCGCGACACCACGCCGCGGCTGCGCCAGCTGCCGGTGCTGGACTTCGGCGCCGTGCAGGCCTGCGGCACCCACACCGAGGTGAGCGTGCCCTGCCTGTTTGCGCCGGTGGGCCGGCGCGACTACGACGAGTCGCGCATCGGCGGCCAGGAGTCGCTGCTGCACGTGCTGGCGCGCGCCGGCGTGGCCGTGCACTGGCGCGACAACCAGAGCGGCTGCAAGGGCGTGTGCGACGGCCTGCCCGGCGACCGCCCCACGCCGGCCAGCGCACCCGGTCTGTGCGAGGGCGACCGCTGCCTCGACGAGGCGCTGGTCCTCGACATCGACCAGCGCATCGTTCAGCTCGGCGGCACCGCGTCGACGCAGGTGTGGGTGCTGCACATGCTGGGCAACCACGGGCCCGCCTACTTTCGGCGTTACCCGCCGCAGTTCGGCTTCTTCGAGCCCGCGTGCCGCGACGAGGACCTGGGCCGCTGCAGCGCGCAGGCCATCGTCAACGCCTACGACAACGCGCTGCGCTACACCGACGAGGTGCTGGCACGCACCATCGAGCGCCTCACGGCGCACGCCGGGCAGGTGGATTCGGCGCTGCTGTACGTGTCGGACCACGGCGAGTCGCTGGGCGAGCGCGGCCTGTATCTGCATGGCCTGCCCTACGCCATTGCGCCCGATGTGCAGAAGCAGGTGCCGATGCTGTTCTGGGCCTCGAGCGGCTTTGAGCGCGCGGCAGGCCTGGCGTCCGGCTGTGTGCAGGGCCCGCTGCGCCAGCGCGCCGGTGCCGGCGGCGTGGCGCACGACCACGTCTTCCACACCGTGCTCGGCCTGCTCGATGTGCAGACCGCCCTGCACGAGCCGACCCTCGACCTGGTGGCCGGCTGCCGGGCTGCATCCGCATCCGCATCCGCATACGCATCCACACCCACACCCGCACGATGAAGGCACAGCCGCGGCCCGCCGCCGACGCGCTGCTGCTGGGCGGCACGCTTCTGCTGGTGCTGGCCTGGGACTTGGCTGGCGCCGACCTCGCGCTCAGTGCCCTGGCCGGTGGCGAGGCCCGCTTTCCGCTGCGCGCGCCCGGCACCTGGGCCAGCCGCCTGCACGAGGCCGGGCGCTGGCTGGCCGGCCTGATGCTCGCTTTGCAGGCCGCGCACGCGCTGTGGCCGCCGCGCAGCGCTGCCCGGCTGTGGATGCTGCTGGCCACGCTGGCGACCCTGGTAGCGGTGCCCTTGCTCAAGCGCACCAGCGCCACCAGCTGCCCCTGGGACGTGCTCGACTTCGGCGGCCCGGTTCCCTACGTGCCGCACCTGTGGCTGTGGGTGCGCGACGGGGGCCCGGGCCACTGCTTCCCGTCGGGGCACGCCGTGGCGGCCTTTGCCTTCTTCGTGCCTGCGCTGGCCCTGCGCCGGCACGCGCCACGCGCGGCGTTCGCGGCGGGTGCCGGCGTGCTGCTGCTGGGCACGCTCTTCGGCGCCCTGCAGGTGATGCGTGGCGCGCACTACCTGAGCCATGTGATGTGGTCGGGCTGGCTGTGCCTGGCACTGGCGGTGGCAGCCGACCAGGGATGGACGGCCGTGCAGCGGCGCGCCGCGGCGCGCGGAAGGTGATCAAATGTGGTGGGATGAACGCCCTGCGCCGCATCCACCCCCACGAGCCGCTGCCGATCGACAGCCTTGCCGCACTCACGATCGACTGCGTCGACGGCGGCGCCTCCATCGGCTTCATGCACCCGCTGTCCGAGGCGCAGGCGCGGGCCTTCTGGCAACGTGTGGCCGCGGGCGTGGCGGCGGGCGAGCGGGCGCTGCTGGTGGCGGAAGACTCCGAGGGCGTGGTCGGCACCGTGCAGCTGCTGCTCGCCCAACCCGACAACCAGCCACACCGCGCCGACCTCGCCAAGCTGCAGGTGCACCGCCGCGCCCGCGGCCGCGGTCTGGCCGACGCGCTGATGCGCGAGGCCGAGCAGATGGCCGCCGACTGCGGCAAGACGCTGCTGGTGCTGGACACCGTGACCGGCAGCACCGCCGACCGGCTCTACACGCGCCTTGGCTGGCAACGCGTGGGCGAGGTGCCCGACTTCGCGCTGTGGCCACGCGGCGGGCTGTGCCCGACGACCTACTTCTACAAGCGCGTCGGCGGCTGAGCTGACGAGCCGGGAGAGCCCTTGCCGCGCACTAGCATCCCCGTATGAACACACCTCCCCTGCTGCAGCGCCCAGCCGCCTGCCTTGGCTTGCTGGCCCTGCTGGCGGCCTGCACCACCGCCCCGCCCGAAGCCCCGGCGGAGACGCCGCTGCCACCGCCGGCCGCGCTGCGCGTGGAAGGCTCGCCACCGCTCACGGCTTCTGCGGTGCAGGCCTTCCAGCGCTATGCCGACATCGTGGGCCACGCCTTCGTCGACTGGCACCCCACGCAGCGCGAGATGCTGGTGGCGCACCGCGCACCGGGCAGCAGCACGCCGCAGATCTTTCGCCTGCGCGGCCCGCTGCAGGCACTGGAGCCGCTGACCAGCGGCCCCGAGCGCGTGACCGACGCCGAGTGGGAGCCCGAGCGCGGCCGCTACATCGTGTTCGAGCGCGACATCGGCGGCAACGAGGCCGCGCAGGTCTACCGCCTCGACCCGGACACCAAGGCCGCGACGCGCCTC
>JBIJAP010000195.1:0-6873 GCA_044345715.1 Rubrivivax sp. | reverse complement strand
AGATCGAGTACCTCACCGACTGCAACTTCCGCCGCGTGCCGCAGGCGCGCAACGAGGAAGACGAGATGTCGGGCGAGATCTGGTATTCGGTGAACAAGGGCGACGTGTTCCCCGAGACCTTCGGCCCCTTCCTGCTGGGCAATACGCAGGTGCGCGAGGTCTTCATGGCCCACCACGCCGACCTGCTGGATGCCGCCTTTTGGCAGGGCTGCAAGGAGCGCATCATCGGCGGCCACGTGCACGATGTGTTTCCGTACGAGGCGAGCAAGCGCTTCAGCAACCGCGCGGCCGCCTGACCCGTACCTGTTCATCTGGAGAACTCTCATGAGCACCGACCCCATCGTCATCGTCTCCGCCGCCCGCACGCCGATCGGCGGCCTGTTGGGTGATTTCGCCGGCCTGGCCGCCTGGGAGCTGGGCGCCGTGGCCGTGAAGGCCGCGGTCGAGCGGGCCGGCGTGCCCGCTGATGCGGTGGACGAGGTGCTGCTCGGTAACTGCCTGATGGCCGGCCAGGGCCAGGCGCCGGCGCGCCAGGCGGTGTTGAAAGCCGGCCTGCCGCTGAGCGCCGGCGCGGTGACGCTGTCCAAGATGTGCGGCAGCGGCATGCGCGCGATGATGTTCGCGCACGACATGCTGGCCGCCGGCAGTGCGCAGGTGGTGGTGGCCGGCGGCATGGAGAGCATGACCAACGCGCCGCACCTGATGTTCGCGCGCAAGGGCGTGAAGTACGGTGCCGCGCAGCTGTTCGACCACATGGCGATGGACGGCCTGGAAGACGCCTACGAGCGCGGCAAGGCCATGGGCGTGTTCGCCGAGAGCTGCGCCGCGAAGTACGGGTTCACGCGTGAGGCGCAGGACGCCTACGCCATTGCCAGCACCACACGCGCCAAGGCCGCCAATCAAGACGGCCGCTTCGACTGGGAGATCGCCCCCGTCACGCTGCCCAGCAAGGCCGGCGACACCGTGATCAAGCACGACGAGCAGCCCTTCAAGGCCAAGCTCGACAAGATTCCCACGCTCAAGCCGGCGTTCAAGAAGGACGGCACCATCACGGCGGCCAACGCCAGCAGCATCAGCGACGGCGCCGCTGCGCTGGTGCTGATGCGCGAGAGCACGGCGCGGCAGATGGGTCTGCAGCCGCTGGCGCGCATCGTCAGCCACGCCGTGCACGCGCAGGCGCCGGAGTGGTTCTCCACCGCGCCGGCCGGTGCCATCGAGAAGGTGCTGAAGAAGGCCGGCTGGGACGCCAAGAGCGTCAACCTCTGGGAGGTGAACGAGGCCTTCGCCGCCGTCACGATGGCCGCGATGGCCGAGTTCAAGCTGCCGCACGAGATCGTCAACGTGCACGGCGGCGCCTGTGCCCTGGGTCACCCCATCGGCGCCAGCGGAGCGCGCATCGTCGTCACGCTGCTGGGCGCGATGCGCACGCAGGGCGTGAAGCGCGGCGTGGCGGCGCTGTGCATCGGCGGGGGCGAGGCCACCGCGATGGCCATCGAACGGCTGTGAAGCGAACCGGCGGTGGCCGGCGCCGCGGCCGCAGCGCCTGGTTCAGTGCCGAACTCCACGCGGTCGCGCCTTGGGGCCTTGACGCGGTGCATCGCGTCGTCGGCCTCGAGAAGGGGGCCGAAGCGTGATGCCCGATTCGTTGGCGGCCCTGTGGCCCGCGCCGCCGCAGCTGGCGGCCTTCGCGCTCGCTGTGTTCGTGCTCAATGCGACGCCCGGCGTCGACCTGCTGCTGACCTTGTCGCGCACCTGGCAGGCCGGCGTGCGCGCGGGCGCAGCCGCGGCGCTGGGCATCACGGCCGGCTGCGCGGTGCATGCGCTGGCAGCAGGTCTCGGGTTGGCGGCGGTGCTGGCGCTGCACCCGCAGGCCTACGTGGTGCTGCAGTGGGCCGGCGCGGCCTACCTGCTGTGGCTGGGCGGGCAGATGCTGCGCAGCGCCTGGCGGCCGGCGGCCGCGGCCACCGCCCCGGGCGCGGCGCAGCTGCCCGCGCACAGCCTGCTGGCGGAGTTCCGCCGCGGGCTGCTGACCAACGTGCTCAATCCGAAGGTGGCCTTCTTCTTCCTTGCCTTCTTGCCGCCTTTCGTGCCGGCCGCGTCACCGGACAAGACCGCGTCGTTCCTGCTGCTGGGCGCCTGGTTTGTGCTGCAGGGCGGCCTCTTCCTGCTGGTGGTGGTGGCCCTGGCCGACCGCGTGGCCCGCAAGGCGCAGCGGGGTGCCTCGGGGCCGCTGAAGCGCCTGCTGGAGGCCGCTGGTGGCGTGCTCTTCATCGCGCTGGCTCTGCGCATCCTGAAAGAAAGGCCGGTGACGGCATGACGCTCCATGTGATGGTCATCGGCGCCTCGCGCGGCATCGGCCTGGAGTTCGTGCGCCAGTACCGCGAGTCCGGCGCCCAGGTGACGGCCACCGCGCGCAGCGACGAGGGCCTGGCGCGCATCCAGGCGCTCGGCGCCAAGGCGCTGCGTGTCGACGTGACCAGCGCGGCTGGCGCCAGCGCGCTGGCCTGGCCGATCGACGGCGAGGCCTTCGACGTGGCCATCGTCAACGCCGGTGTCTACGGCCCGCGCAGCACGGGCCTGGAGCCACCGAGCCAGGCCGAGTTCGACGCCGTGATGCACACCAATGTGTTGGGCGCCATGCGCGTGCTGCCGACGCTGGCCGAGGCGCTGGCGCCGCAGGCGCGGCTGGCGGTGATCTCTTCGCGCATGGGCTCGATGGCGCTGCGCGCCAACCCCTCGGGATGGCTTTACCGCGCCAGCAAGGCGGCGCTGAACTCGGTGCTGAAAGACACCTCGCTGGCCCTGGCCGGCCGCGCCACCTGCGTCGCGCTGCACCCGGGCTGGGTGCGCACCGACATGGGCGGCAGCGGCGCCGACCTCGACGTGGCCGATGCCGTGGCCGCGATGCGGCGCACGCTGGACGGGCTGCAGCCGGCCGACAATGGCGGCTTCTTCGACCACGACGGCACGCCGCTGGCATGGTGAAGCGAGGCCCCGCGAGCCGCCCGCCCCTGGCGGGAGCCCCCGAACGAACCTGGGCGACACCCCATGCTGCTTTCTGAAGACCACCGCGCCGTGCAGGACGCCGTGCGCACCTACGTGCAGGCCGAGGTCGCGCCCCACGCCGCCGCGTGGGACAAGACGCACACCTTCCCGGCCGAGGCGTTGCGCGGCCTGGCGGCGCTGGGCTGCTACGGCGTGGCGGTGCCGGCCGAGCAGGGCGGGGCCGGGCTGGACTACCTGGCGCTGGCCGTCATCCTGGAAGAAGTCGCCGCCGGCGACGGGGCCACCAGCACCATCGTCAGCGTCAACAACTGCCCCGTCTGTTCCATCCTGATGGCCTTCGGCAATGCCGAGCAGCAGCAGCGCTTCCTGGTCCCGCTGGCGCGCGGCGAGATGCTCGGCGCCTTCTGCCTGACCGAGCCGCACGTGGGCTCCGAGGCCGGCGGCCTGCGCACCACCGCCCGCCTTGTGAGTGACGGCGAGGGCGACTTCTACGTGCTCGACGGCGTCAAGCAGTTCATCACCAGCGGCCAGCACGGCGATGTGGCCATCGTCATGGCCGTCACCGACAAGGCCGCCGGCAAGAAGGGCATCAGCGCCTTCCTCGTGCCCACGTCCACGCCCGGCTACACGGTGGCGCGGCTCGAGGACAAGCTCGGCCAGCACGCCAGCGACACGGCGCAGATCCGTTTCGAGAACTGCCGCATCCCGGCCGCCAACCGCCTGGGCGACGAGGGCATGGGCCTGAAGATCGCGCTCAGTGGCCTGGAGGGCGGCCGCATCGGCATTGCCAGCCAGGCCGTGGGCATGGCGCGCGCGGCCTTCGAGGCGGCCTTGACCTATTCAAAAGATCGCACCAGTTTCGGCCAGCCCATCTTCCAGCACCAGGCGGTGCAGTTCAAGCTGGCCGACATGGCGACGCAGATCGAGGTCGCGCGGCAGATGATCTTCCACGCCGCCGCGCTCAAGGACGCGGGCCAGCCGTGCCTGAAGGAAGCCGCGATGGCCAAGCTATTCGCCAGCGAGATGGCCGAGCGCGTGTGCTCCGACGCCATCCAGGTGCACGGCGGGTATGGCTACGTGAGCGATTTCCCGGTCGAGCGCATCTACCGCGACGTGAGGGTGTGCCAGATCTACGAGGGAACATCTGAGGTCCAGAAGATCCTGATCGGGCGTGCGTTGGCATAAGACCGTTGTAAACTTAGGGTTAATGCCGCGCCCATGGGCGGCGCCACAGGACATCACCGTTATGTTGCCGACCCGCCTGGTTCTTGTAGACGATGATGTCGTTTACTGTGAGTGCCTGTCGCAGCACCTGCGCAGCCTGGGCGTGGAGGTCACCACGTTCTTCGACAGCAACGACCTGCTGGCCAGCAACGGCGCCTACGACCACGAGTTCTACGTGCTCGACCTGGGCCTGCCCAGTGTCGACGGCGTCGAGCTCATCAAGGTGCTGCGCAAGCGCACGCAGGCTGGTGTGCTGGTGGTGTCGGGGCGCCTGGGCCCTGACGTCTTCCGGCAGATCGTCGAGGCCGGTGCCGACATGTACCTGATCAAGCCGGTTCAGTTCGAGCAGGTGTCGCTGGCCATCCAGGCCGTGCAGCGGCGCGCCGTGCCGCCGGTGGCCAAGGCCGAGGCCTGGCGGCTCAACCGCCAGGAGGCCGAACTGCAGGCGCCCGATGGGGCCCGCGTGCCCCTGTCGGACACCGACCTGCAGGTGCTGCAGTGCCTGCTCGAGGCGCGCGGCGACACCGTCACGCGCGAGGCGCTGCGCCAGCGCCTGGGCCGCGTGCCGTCAGCGCAGGGCGACGACGGCCTCAACGCCATCATCTACCGCCTGCGCCGTCGCATCGAGCGCGCCACGCCGCTGATGGTGCCGCTGCAGTCGCGCTCGCGTGTGGGCTACGTCTTCAAGGCGCCCCTGGTGGACTAGGCGCGAGGGCGACATCGGGGTCGCCCTGCACCAGCACCAGCCTGAACACCGTCAAGCCCGGCCCGCTGCGCACCAGTTCAGCCGTGCCGGCGTGCAGTTGCAGGGCACGCTGCGCGATGTGCAGGCCCAGACCCTGGCCGCGGCTGGCCGGGCCCCGCACGCCCCGCTCGAACAGCTTCGCGCGCACGGCGTCGGCCACGCCCGGGCCCAGGTCTTCGACCTCCAGCAGCAGCGCCAGCGGTTCGTCGCTGTCGGCCACGCGCAGCGTCACGGGGCTGCCGGCCGGCGCATGGCGCAGCGCGTTGGCCATCAGGTTGCGCAAGGCCAGCCGCATCAACGACAGGTCCATCGACGCCGTGCGCGTGGGTGTCTGCCGCTCAATGACGAAGCGGCTGCGGTCGGCCGGGGCGAAGTCGGCCACCACCAGCTGCAGCAGCATGTCGATGTCGGTGTCGGTGCGCTGCAGGGCGTGCGTGCCCACCAGCAGCGCGGCGGCGGCCAGCGTGTTGTCGATCTGCGCCACGATGTCGCCGATGACGCCGTGCGCGCGGGCCAAGCGCAGCATGGCGTCGTCGCCCCGCTGCGAGCCGCCCAGAGCGGCGGCGCTCTGCAGGGCCGCCAAGGCGTTGTTCAGCGGCTGGCGCACCTCGTGCGCCAACACGTCCAGCATCTCGCGGCGCTCGTCGGCCAACCGTGACAGTTCGCTGGCCTGGCGCTCGACCATCTCGCGCAGCGCTCGTTCTCGCGTCAGTTCCGCCTGGCTTTGCACGGTCTCGGAGATGTCCTCGAACACGGCCAGCAGCCGAACGCTGCGCCCTTCGGCATCGCGCTCCACCACACCCGACATCAGCGTGTGCACGACAGCGCCGTCGCGATGCGCCAGGCTCACCGGCATGCCCTCGATGCCACCTTGCGCACGCAGCCGTTGCCGCACGCGCGACAGGGTCTCCCGCCGCTCGGCCGGCTGGCCGTGCAGCAGCACCGCGGCGGGTGCGCCGACCACGGCTTCGCGAACCAGGCCCAGCCGCGCAAGCATCAGCCGGCTGATCGACAGCACCTGGCCCTGCGGGCCCACCGAGGCCATCAGCGCCGGCGTGTCGTCGTAGAGCTGGCGCAACCGCTCGCGGCTGGCGTGCAGCTCGTCGGTGGCGTTGCGCTGGGCCGTCACGTCCTGGAACGCGCCGAACAGCCGGATCGGCTCGTCACCGTCGCGCTCCACGTCGCCCACGGCGCGCACGCGCAGGTGGCGGCCGGTGGCGGTGATGAAGGGCAGCTCGGCGTCGAAGGGCTGGCCTTCCTGGATGGCGCGCTCCACCAGCGCGGCGATCACGGGCCGGGCCTCGGGGGCGTAGTAGGTCATGCCGTCTTCGATGCTGGGCCGCCAGTCGGGCGTGCGTTCGTAGATGCGGTAGGTCTGTGTGCTCCAGCGCACCTCGCGCGTGCGCAGGTCGATGTCCCAGGCGCCTACGCCGGCGATCTGGCCCGTGCGATCCAGCAACTGAGCCGTGCTGCGCAACTGTTGAGAGCGCGCTTCAGCTTCGGTGACATCTTCGACGGTGCCGATGGTTCCACCCGGCACGGACCAGGCACGCGCCCGCACGTGGCGTCCGATGCCATCCTTGCGGAGGACGCGGAACACGAGGTCGAAGGGGCGGCCGTTCTCTGCATCGGCCAGCCATTGGCGCGCGACGAACTCGCGGTCGTCGGGGTGCAGCCCGCGGGTCCAGCCGTCGCCCAGGCTCTCGGCCAGCGTCAGCCCGTAGATGTCCTGCCATGCCGCGTTGGTGTAAGTGCAGTAACCGTGCTCGTCGGTGCGGAACACGCCAAAGGGTGAGAGCCGGCCCCGGTTGTTTGAACACGCAACGGCCTGAGATAAGTGGATTGGCTGCGGTTTGAACTTCTTCAATCCCAGGCCCCTGCCAGGCCGCCGGAGGCGC
>JBIJAP010000194.1:0-6874 GCA_044345715.1 Rubrivivax sp. | reverse complement strand
TCGGCAACGGCGGCGCCGAGTACGGCGTGCGCGGCTACATCACAGCGTACGACGCCAACAGCGGCAAGCAGCAGTGGCGCTGGTTCACGGTGCCGGGCGATCCGAGCAAGCCCTTCGAAGACGAGAGCATGGCCAAGGCTGCCAAGACCTGGGACCCTGCGGGCAAGTACTGGGAAGCCGGCGGCGGCGGCACGGCATGGGACACCATGGCCTTCGACCCCGAACTCAACCTGATGTACGTGGGCACCGGCAACGGCAGCCCCTGGGCGCACAAGAAGCGCAGCCCTGCCGGCGGCGACAACTTGTACCTGGCCAGCCTGGTGGCGCTGAACCCCGACACCGGCAAGTACGTCTGGCACTACCAGCAGACGCCGGGTGACAACTGGGACTTCACGTCGACGCAGCCGATGATCCTGGCGGACCTGAAGATCGCCGGCAAGAACCGCAAGGTGATCCTGCACGCGCCGAAGAACGGCTTCTTCTTTGTGGTCGACCGCAAGAGCGGCGAGTTCATCTCGGCGAAGAACTTCGTCGATGTCAACTGGGCCACGGGTTATGACGCCAAGGGCCGGCCCATCGAGACCGACATCGCGCGTGTGGCCGACCGCCCACGCGAGATCATTCCCAGCCCTTATGGCGCGCGCAACTGGCACTCGATGAGCTTCAACCCGCAGACCGGGCTGGTGTACATGCCGGTGCAGAACGTGCCCGTCACGCTGCTGGACAACAAGGCCTGGAAGTTCAACGCCGCCAGCCCGCTCGAGCCGCACAGCAACCTGGGCTGGAACCTGGGCATGTTCGCCAACGCCGAGCCGCCCAAGAGCGCGCCCTTCGGCCGCCTGCTGGCCTGGGACCCGGTGAACCAGCGCGAGGCCTGGCGTGTGGAGAACGTCTCGCCGTGGAACGGCGGCACGCTCACCACGGCGGGCAACCTGGTCTTTCAGGGCACGGCCGACGGCCGCTTCATCGCGTATGACGCCCGCGACGGTAAGAAGCTCTGGGAAACGCCCACCGGCACTGGCGTCATCGCCGCACCCAGCACCTACATGGTGGACGGCAAGCAGTACGTGAGCATTGCGGTGGGCTGGGGCGGCGTCTACGGCCACACCGCGCGCCACACCGACCGCAAGGGCCCGGGCACGGTCTACACCTTCGTCATCGACGGCCAGGCCAAGGCGCCCGAGTTCGTGGCCTACCGCCTGGGCGAGCTGGTGCAGGGCGTGGCCTACGACAAGAACCACGTGGCCGAGGGCACGGCGCTGTACGTCAGCAACTGCGTCTTCTGCCACGGCGTGCCGGGCGTGGACCGCGGCGGCAACATCCCGAACCTGGGCTACTCGGCGCAGGCGGTGATCGCCAACCTCGACAAGTACATGTTCGGTGCGTTGGCCAAGAACGGCATGCCCGATTTCACCGGCAAGCTGCAGCGGGCCGACGTGGAGAAGCTCAAGGCCTTCATCCAGGGAACGGCGGACGCCATCCGGCCAAAGTGAGGACCCGAGTGAGGGCCGAAGTGAGTTCACGGCGCTGCAGAGCCACGCCGAGCAGATCGACGCCGTGGCCAAGCCTGACGCTCAGCGCGGCGGGCGCGTCGGTGGCACACCGCCTGGCCAGTTCCACTGCGGCACCGTTTGCGGCGACCAGCCGAAGGGCACTTCGGGCGCCTGCATCGGCGGATGCCAGCCGGCGGGCATGCCGGGATAGTTCGGGTTCAGCCCGACCGCCGGCGTGTTCTGCAGGGGCTGCGCATGGATCGGGTCGATCGGTGAACGGGTCGGATGACCGCTGGTGGTCAACGGATGCAGACCGTCGTGATGCGTGGGGTGGTAGCCGCCGACCAGTTGACCTTTGCCATAAACAACAAAGAGGTTGCGCGGATCAACCACCTGGTACGGGTACAGGCTCTTGTTGTAGTTCCAGTGGTGCAGCGTGGCGAAGTCGATGTGTCGTTGTGTCGCCAGATCCTTGTATTCCTTCCGCAGGACCGAGTACGCCTTTCCGAGGCGCTTGTTGGACCATGTGACCACGCTACCGTCGTCCACCGCAGCCAGCCAACGCCGGTAGTTATTCATCTTGGGCGATCGAGCGGCCTTCGCTTCGGCCTGGGTCCACAGCTCCAGGTGAACCGCGTCATCGGCCACCATGTTGCCCAGCTTGCCGTTGTTGCCAAAGTCGGTGGGTCGCAGGCCGCGGTTCATGAGCATCACGCCGCTTTGGCCTTCGGGGCCCAATGGCAAGTTGTAGACCGGGGCCTGCCCCGCTGCCGGCGCGTTGGAAGGCAGGATGACCCTAGAGCCCAGATGGGGCCTGGCTGGCGGCCCGACGCCGAACAACGGCGCCTCGCCCGCAGGCAGGTAGCCGCGCAGGAACGAAGCGCCCTGGCCGGACGGCAGCCCCACCAAGCCTGGCGGCAGTGTGGCCGCAGGGCTGGCGGCTGCCGCACCGCCAACGGGCACCATGGCGGTGACCGGGCTGCCTGCAAAGCCTGGTCCTGCAGGCAGCAGACCTGCCGGCGTGCGGAACTGCGGCTGGTAGTTGACGATGGGGACGGTGGTGGTGCCACTGGGCGTAGTGATGACAGCTTGGCCCATGCCGGTGCGCACATTGAAGCGTGCGAGCACGTATTCCTGGCCACCGGGTGCCAGGTTCTTGGCCACGGCACGCGCGACGCCGCTCGTGGCGCCGTCGTCGAGCATGGTCCAGGCGAACTGCGGGCCCATGGACGACTCTGCGGCGTTCATGGCGGCTGGGCCCGTCGAGCGCGCCAATGCGGTGCTGGTGGGCGCCGCTGTTCGGCCCAGCATGCCGCGCACCGACGCTGCGCTGCCCACCAAGCTGAGGCTGCTGAACAAGATGTTCATCAGCCCAGAGGCCATCAGTCCCGTGGCGGCTGCTTCTTGCTCGGGGCTGAAGATCTCGGCGCTGGTGCCTTGCTTGTACTCCATGCCTTGCATGTAGTCGCCATAGCCCTGCGCGATGCCCGCCACCGCCAGGCCGGCGCCCATGGCCAGGCCGATGGCCGAGGTCGGCGGGAAGATGGTCAGGAAGAAGGCCAAAATGCCCAGGCCGGTGAGTGCCTCTTGCTCGGCTTTCTTGTCTGCTGCCGCCTTGGCCTGTACGCCACGAATCATCGCTCGCACGTGCGAATCGACCTGGCCGATGAAGGCGTCGACCAGGGGCAGCAGCTGCAGGAAGTTGTAGTCAGGCTGCGCCAGCTTGCCCTGCATGTCGACGAACTCGTTGCGCCGGCGTTCAATGGCGGCCAGGACAGCAGCCTTGAGCTGCTCGGGCGTCGTGGCGCGGTTGATGACGTCGGGCGGCACCACCTTGTACTGGTCCACCAGCGGTTGGATGCGGCTGCCAATGGCGGTGCTGCTCTCTGCGACGGAACTCAGGCCGGGCTGGCCTGAGGCGTAACTCCAGGTGGCATCGGAGGGCGCGGCAGCGGCCACCGGCCTGCCGCCGATGTGCGAGTTCCACGCCGTCGGTCCAGTGGCTTCTTGAAGCGCCGCGCCTTGCAGGCGTATCACGGGCGAGAGCCTGGCCGGGTCGTTGGCGCCGAAAGTGGCGTCGTAATCGGGTATCGCCTTCAACGCATGGCAGGCACCGCAGCCGCTGCGCACGTCGCCCCTGGCCAGGCTTTGCACGTAGTTGCGAAAGCCCGGGGAATCAGACCATGCACGACGCTCGGCCATGTCTCGCATGTCGTAGGGGCCCACACTCCAGCTGCCACCGGCTGCTTCGGTGCGCTTGGCCAGCATGCCCATCCAGTTCATCTCCTGCGATGCCAGCGTCTGGTTCATCAAGGAGCCCGGCTCCAGCTGCGCGACGAACGCACTCCATTCGCCCAAGGCGGCGTGGTTCATCTTCAAGCGGGCGATGCCCGCGTTGCGCACTTGCGCGGAGAAGGCCACCCAGGCCGTTCGCAGCGCCTCGAACTGCGCCTGCATGGCGTCGGCCAGCTTTTTTCTTGCGCTGGGTCCCGGACCCACCAGCAATTGCACGTATCGGACAGAACTCTCGGCGTCCTGGAGGCCCTGTTCGGCGATCAGCAACGCCACTTCGCGGCGCACATGCGCGGTACTGGAAGACAGCCGAATCGTGCCGCCGCCGACGACCGGGAAGCTCATCATGTCGTCCGCCGGCATGGGGCACACGTCGTCTGCCTGCAGCTTGTCCAGCTCGGCTTTGGCCTTGGCTTCGTCGGGGGTTTCGCGTTGCACGTGCGGCGCACCGTGACGCTGCTGCAGCGTGTGCGCCACCTCGTGCGCCAGCAACCGCTGGCCGGTGCGCGTGCCAGGGCGGAACCAACCGTCGGCAAAGGCGATGTGCTGGCCGTAGGTGAAGGCGGCAGCGTTCATCGAACGCGCCATCGTGTGGGCCTCGGCGCCCACGTGCAAGCGCACGCCGGAGAGCTCCTGACCCAGCCGCGCTTCAAACTGCGCGCGCTGCGCCGGTGGCAAGGGCTGGCCAGTGCCGCGCAGCAGCGTGCTTGGGCCAGGCCCGCCATCGCTCGGTGCACCCGCTGCGGCGGCGGCGGGGCGCACAGCGCCACGCGCGGCACTCGGGGGCGCAGTCAGCACCTGCGCGATGCGGTCGGCATCGGCTTCTGCGCTGTCGCTGCGTCGCGGCCGCAGGGCGGCGTTCAGCGGTGCGGCCGAGCGTAGAGCGGCGGATGTGGTCGCGCTGCCGCCATGGCGCTCACGCCGCGGTGCGGCGGGCTGCGCGACTGCACTGCGCGACCTTGCATGCGCCTTCATGGGCGTTATCCGGGCCTACTCGTCATACACCGGGTCGGGCGTGAGCATCTGCATGAAGTCGTCGAAACTCGGTGCCACGAGGCTGACGCCATCGGCTGAAGGCCCGCCTTGGCCCCAAGAGAAGACGGCGCCTCGGCGTGGGCCGTCAATGCCCAACAAGAGTAGCCCAGCGCCGGGGTCACGACCGATGGGCACCGTGTCGTCGGGCACACGACCGCCGTAGGTCTGCATCGTTGCGTGCACCAAGTCGCTGGTGCCATCTGTCGAAAAGCCGAAGAACTGTGAGATGGCCGCGCTGCGAGCGGGATCACCAGCCGCGGTGAACGCAAAGCGCGGCACGCTGGACAGTGCGTGCCGGCCCCAGCGCTGCACGAAGCTGCGATAGGGCTCAGGCAGCGAAACGCCAAGTTCGTCTTCGAACGCCTGCAACTCTTCAGGTGCGGGGTCGCGGCGCGTGGCGGGCCGCAGCGCGTAGGCGCGCAGCTTCACCAGGGTGGTGGCAAAGGGGTCGTGGTCGGGGTTCATCGTGGACTCTCGTGTGGCCGCTCAGCCGCTCAGTTGGACCGTGCAGCGCTGGCGCCGCCCGTGTGTGGGATGTTGGCGTGAATCTCCGTGGGAACGGCCATCATGGACTTGCCGCCTTGGTGATGGTGCCAAGTCAGATCGTTCGCATCCATCCAGCGCTGCGCTTCGGCGGCGTTGGGCGTGCCATCGCCCTTGAGCCATCCGTTGCGTCGCGCCAGCTCCTGGTTGGCACGCGCAAAGTCGTCGCCCTCGCCGGACATCGTGATCGACACGCGGGCTTTGGACCAGCGCGCAAACACCGGATAGTTGTTGCGAAAGCGCACGGCTTCGCCACCGGTGGCGGCGTAGGCCGGCGTGCCCTGGTCGGGCATCCACAGCCCGTTGCCGCGTGTGCCTTCGATCCAGGTACCGCCAGCGCGAGGCAGCCGTGGCTTGGCAAAGAGCGTGGTCGCTTTGTCGAAGTCGCCGGGCTGCAACCACTCCGGGTGTGTGCCGGACTTCAGCCGTTCGGCGTCGGCCAGCAGCGCGTCGGTTTCACCGAGCCGCTGCTCCATCGTCTTCAAATGCTCGGCCAGGTCCTCCAGGTACTCGGCCTCACCGCCACGCGCGATGACCTTGCTCTGTGCATCAATCTCCAACTGCAGCTTGGTGCGGTAGCTGCTGAGCCGCTGCTGCAGCGACATGCGGCGCCACTGCGGCTCGGAGATCTGGCGCAGCGCCTTGATCTTTGCGGCGTTCTCAGGGTCCAAGGCCTGCGCGAGGTGCACCGCCTCTTCACGCAGCACCATCGGATTGGCGCCTTCGCGGAAGTAGACGACGGCGCGTGCCTCACCTTGCGCGGCGCGGTTGAAGACGACCGCGGCTTCGCCGGTCTGGCTGCCCAGCAGCTTGGTGAAATCGGCGCTGGAGAGCACCTGCACCGGGGTGTCGCCGAACTTGGCCAGCGTGGCTTCGTCCATCGACGAGCGCAGGATGCCTTGCAGCGCAACGGGGTCGGGCTTGGCCTTGCCGAGCAGCGACTTGGCATACGCCCCGCGCAGCAACTCGATGTCGACCTTGTACTCCTTGGCGATCTGCATCAGCGCCGCATCGCTGGCATTGGCCACTCGCGCCAGCCGAACGGCCTTCACCGCATCGGCAAAGCTCAGGCCCACACCAACCCAGGCCACCACCACCCAGGCCCAATCACCGCTGATGTCAGCGGGCATCAGCCCTTCGTTGCGGTTGATGTCGGTGTTGGAGGTGGTGCGGCTGGTCAAGTAGCGATCCGTTGCGAGAACCGCATCGACCACGCCCACGCCCAAGGCGCCCACGGCCATGGCCGCGCCCACGGGCCCACCCACCAGCGTGGCACCGGCTGTCAGGCCGATCTGCAGCACCACCATCGCCACCTGCAAGGCCACGTCCCAGGTGCGGCGGGTGCTGACCTCGTCGTCGATCCAGCGTTGGGCATCGCCACCGGTGATGCCCAAGCCTTGTTTGGCCGCGGCCACCAGCGGTGCCAGTGACCACAGGCTGAGGTTGCCGCGCGCCACCATCTGGCGCGTCGACTCAATGTTCAATTGCACTTCCAGTGCGCGGTCGCCCAG
>JBIJAP010000235.1:0-5788 GCA_044345715.1 Rubrivivax sp. | reverse complement strand
CACAGCATGAAGAGCTTCAGGTCGGCGCGCTCGGCGCCCGTCTCGAAGAGCTCCGGATGCTGGTCGAGGAACACCTGCACCATCAGCACCAGAGCCGCGATCAGCAGCACGTTGGGCACCGAGGACAGCACGGTGTAGAGGTACTGGATGGCCTCGTCGACCCAGCCGCGGAAGTAGCCCGCCACGAGGCCCAGGCCCACGGCCAGCGGCAGCGTGGCCAATGTGGCCAGGCTGCCGATGACGAAGGCGGTGCGGATGCTCTTCAAGCTTTGGTAGAGCACGTCGTTGCCGGTGAGATCGGTGCCGAGCAGGTGGTAAGGCCCCGACAAGGCGGTAGCCGGGCCGGCCACCACACCGATAACGGCCAAGGTGACGATGGCCACGTGCCAGGGCACAGCGGTTTCGCGCGCACGCACCGCCGCCCAGGTAGCCGCCAGCGTGCCGCCGCTGGCACGCGCCACGGCCGTCAGCAGCAGCAGCACGGCGAGTGCGGTGCCCACCGCGCCCGCAGCCAGGCCCAGCGAGGCGCGGCGAATCAGGTCGGGCAGCCATTGCACCTCAGGCTCGGCCAGATGCGCGCCGCCGAACTGCAGGCGTGGCGCCAGGCGCGTCACCTGGCCATCGACCAGCATCGATTCCTTCGTAAAGCCGAGGTAGGCCAGCGGCTTGGAGTAGGTGCTCTCGCCGCCGTCCACCAGATCAGCCAGCCACGCATCGAGCAGCGAGCGCGTGCGCGTGTCGTAGGCCGGACCTGAGGCCACCGCGCCTTCGGCCGGCGGCAGCAGCGGCCGGTAGTGCACGCTGTCGAGCAGCGTCACGCCCAATGCAAGCAACAGCACGATGCTGCTGGCCAGCGCACCGGCATCGCGGAACACACGGCCCCAGCGCTGGCGCTTCTCGGGCGTTCGCCACACGCTCCAGCCATAGGCCAGCAGCGCCAGCACCATCAGCCAGACGGCGGCGTCGGTCCAAAGGATCACGATCTTCGGCATCGGCTTCTCGGTGGCCTCAGCTCAGCCGCACCCGGGGATCGACCCAGGTGTAGGCGATGTCGATCAACGCGTAGGTGGCGATGTACAGCAGCGAGCCGACGAAGACCATCGTGCGCACGACGGCGAAGTCCTGCTTGCCGATGGCCTCGATGACGTAGGCGCCCAGGCCCGGCAGGCCGAAGAAGCTCTCGAACACCAGGCTGCCCAAGAAGACGTAGGGCAGATAACTGCCGGCCGAGGTGATGATGGGAATGAGCGCGTTGCGCAGCACGTGGCGGTAGAGCACCACGTGCTCGGCCAGGCCCTTGGCGCGGGCGGTGCGCACGTAGTCCTTGCCGGCTTCCTCAAGGAACATGGCACGGTACAGGCGCGCCTCGCCGCCGAGCCGCGCCAAGAGGCTCAGCAAGATGGGCAGCAGCAGGAACTTGACGGCATCGAAGCCCGGCGCGTAGCCCGAGATCGGCGCCAGCATCAGCACGCGCGAGAACAGCACCTGGCCGACGATGATGTAGAACAGGCTCGATATCGACAGCATCAGCACGCAGGCCACGACTCCCCAGAAGTCGAGCGCGGTACCGCGGAACATCACCAGCAGCAAGGCAAACGCCGTGCTGGCGATGAGCTGCATCACGAACAGCGGCAGTGCAAGTTGCAGGCTGACCCACATGCGCTGCACGACCTCGGTGCCGATGTCACCGGCGCTTTCGCTGTCCGCGCGGCCGAACTCCAGCGCGAACAGCGAGACGGAGCGCTCCCAGAAGATGGTCTCGGTGAAACGCGCCGTGCCTTGCTCGGCAGTGTTCAGGTACAGCGGCTTGTCGTAGCCGCGCTCGGCCTTCCACTTCTCAATGGCCTCGGCGCTGATGCGCTTGCCACCGAGGTTGAGCCGGGCCATGTCGTCCGGCGTGTTGATGGTGAAGAACAGGACGAAGGTGAGCAGGTTCACGCCCAGCAGCACGAGCGCGCCGTAGGCGAGGCGACGGAGGATGAAGCGCAGCATTCAGTTCAGCCCGGCGGGTGATGCCATGCCGATTTGCCCGCGGGCCCACCCGCCCCGTTCGCCCTGAGCATGTCGAAGGGCCCTCTCCCGTTCGCCCTGAGCCTGTCGAAGGGCCCTCCCCCGGTCGCCCTGAGCTTGTCGAAGGGCACCGAGAACCGCCACCGAGGCTTCGACAAGCTCAGCCCGAACGGATCTTGGGGCTTCGACAGGCTCAGCCCGAACGGGAGTGCACTCACCCCGAACACGAGTGCGCTCAGCCCGAAAGGGAGTGCGCTCAGCTCGTACGGATGACGCGCCCATCATCCCAACACCTCGCCCCGCGCATTGGTGCGCTCACGGCGGCGGAATTGCGCCCTGGCCAGTAGCACCAGCGCCAGCACGCCTGCGCCAATGGCGAAGAGGGGCCACCACACCGGCCGGTTCCACTCCGCCTGCGCCGCCCTGCGATCGGCCACGTCCAGCCGCAGATACCGCCCGTGGTCTCGGATCAGAATGGCCGGCTTGTAGTTCTTCACCCAGCGCTGATGCGCCGCGCTCACGTACGGGAAGTAGCCCATCGCCCAGGGCGCGTCTTGCTGGGCCACGGCCACCATCTGGTCGATCAGGGTCTGGCGCTCGGGGCCGTTGGCCTGCGTCTTCATCTGCGTGAACAGGCGGTCGTACTCGGCGCTGGCGTAGTTGGCGGTGTTCTCGCCGTCGTGCTTGGTCTTGCCGGTGGGGCCGTAGAGCAGGAACAGGAAGTTCTCGGGGTCGGGGTAGTCGGCCAGCCAGCCGAGCCAGAAGATCTGGTACTTGCCCTTGCGCACCTTGTCCTGGAACTGGTTGTTGTCGGTAGCCCGCACCTCCAGCTGCACGCCAAGCTTGGCGAACTGCCGCACCATCCAGTCGAGCTTGGGCTTGTTGGCCGGCGTTGGCGCTTGGTAGTAGTCGTAGTTCAGCACCAGCGGCCGGCCCGTCTGCGCCTCGCGGCCATTGGGGTAGCCGGCCTCGGCGAGCAGCTTCTTCGCATCGGCGATCGGCCGCCGCTGCGCACCGCCGTCTTTCCAGACGTGGGTGACGGGGTTGAGGCCCGCCTCGGTGCCCTCGCGGCTGCCGAAGATGCCCGGCGGCACCGGCCCCATGGCGGTTTCGCCGGCGTCCTCGGGGAAGATGCGGCTGTACTCCTCCCAGTCAATGGCGATGCTGAGCGCCTGGCGCAGCTTGCGGTTCTTCAGGCGCTGCTCGGCGCTGAGCTGGCCCGCATCACCATCGCCGATGGTCGGATCGAGCAGGTTGAAACCCAGGAACCAGCTGTTCACATCGGAGCCGCGCTCCAGGCGGAAGCCCTTGGCGGTGTACTCGCGCCGCACGTCTTCGCTGTCCTGCATGTCCACGAGGTAATAAAGCCCGGTGTCGGTGCGCTCGAAGACGTCGATGTCGTAGTAGCCCTGGCGGAACTTGGCCTGCCGCGGCACCATCTCGCGCTCCACCGTCGACACCAGCGTGTCGATGAAGGGCGTGGGCTTGCCGCAGTCGGCCAGCAGGCCAGCCTCCTTGTCGCCGGGCATCCCTTCACACGGATAGGGCTCGCCGCGGTAATGCGGGTTGCGCTTCATCACGTGGCGGCGGTCCTTCTCGTACTCCACCAGCATGTAGGGGCCCGTGCCCACCGGCCACACGTCCAGCGACAAGTTCGTCTTGGCCATGCCGGGCTGCGCATAGAAGGCGTCCGCCTCCCAGGGCACCGGCGCCATGAAGGTGAGCTGCATCCAGTAGCTCCACTGCGGGTACTTGCCCTTGATGCGGATGCGCAGCAGGTGCTTCTCGGGCGCGGTGGCACCGGCCAGCGGCCAGCGGCGGAAGTCGAGGAAGGGCTTGTCGAGGCTGGCCAGGTCCAGGCCCTGGCGCAACTTCGCGTCTTCGGCCTTGATGAGCGCGCCGTACTCCTTCAGCCCCAGCACGTACTCGGCAAAGGTGCTGTAGATCGGCGCGGTGATGCGCGTGGTGGCGTGGCGCTTCAGCGCATAGACGAAGTCCTCGGCCACCAGCTCGCGCGTGCCCATGTGCTCGAAGTCCCAGGGCGTGCGGCGCGTGCCCAGCTCGCCCGGCTTCATCGCGTGGTAGCGGTGGCGGCCCTGCTCGTCCACCGCAAAGGCCGGGTGCGGCTGGAAGCGGATGCCGGGCTTGATGGGCACGTCGTACACGCTCTCCACCACCTGATCGGCCGGGGCGTCTTCACCCAGTTCCTGGCCGTCCTTGCCGAGGTAGCGGGGCTTGGCCACGGCGGCGGCGGCCTTGGGCACCAGCTCGAAGGGGCGCTTCAGGTAGTGGTAGCCGTAGAGCGGCTCGTAGATCTGGTACGTGAACGCACTGTCGTTGTTCCAGTACGAGGCCGTGGGGTCCAGGTGCCGGGGCGAGCTCTGGATGACGGCGGAGTACAGCGTGTTCGACGCTTCGGCGCCTTCGGGCCAGGGCTTGTTGTTGCACGCGGCCAGCACCATGGCACTGGCTGCCAGCAGGGCACTGCGAAAGATTGGCCAAGACACCATGGATGCCGGGGATTCTAGGCGCCGGCCCGCCGGAGCCTGGGCCAGGCCGTGCTACCAGAGCACCAGCACGTCCCTGCCCTGCACCAGCAACTGCACGCGTCGGCCGACAGGCAGACTCACCTTGGGGTGCACATGGCCAAAGGGCAGGCCCGTCAGCAGCGGCGTCTTCAGGCCGTCGCGCACCCGCGCGATGGCGGACTTGAGCGTGTAGCCTCGGTCCAGCGGCGAGGCCTTCCATTCAGTGAAGCCGCCCAGCAGCACCGCCTTCTGCGCTTGCAGCACACCGGCCTGGCGCAACTGCAGCAGGCTGCGCTCCACGCGGTAGGGGTGCTCGTTCACGTCTTCGAGGAAGAGCACACCGCCCTTGGTTGCAGCGGCGGGCCAATGTCGGGTGCCCAACAGCGACACCACCATGGCCAGGTTGCCGCCCCAGAGCGGGCCCTTGGCCGCCAGGCCGTCAAAGCCCGGCTCGGTGCGAAACCCCACGGCCTCGAGCGAGCCGTCCATGGCCTCGACGAAGCAGTCGCGCGTGACCTCGTCGATGCCGCCGTCGGCATCGGCGCGGCCGAAGTCGGCGCAGGCCATCGGGCCGGCCCAGCTGGGTGCCCCCGTGTGCGCCAGCAGGCCAAGCTGCAGGGCGGTGAAGTCGCTGTGGCCGACCCAGCGCGTGCCGCGCTCCACGCTGCGGGCCAGGCGCTTCCAGTCCAGCGCGTCGAGCAGCCGCGTCAGGCCATAGCCACCGCGACTGGCCATGGCGATCGACGGCGCGGCATCAGCCACGCGGTGCACGGCGGCCAGCCGGGCCTCGTCGTCGCCGGCAAAACGCTGCGAGCGCGCACGCGCCGAGGCATCGACGGCCACCGAAAAATCCAGCGCGCGCAGCCGGGCCACGGCCCGCGTCAGCGCGGGCGGCTCGGCCAACGCGCCGGAAGGAGAAAACACGCAAAGGCTGTCAGCCATCAAGTCCACCCGCGGGCGCGCGCCGGGCTGCACGCCGCTCTGCAAAAAAGGCCCGCAGGATCTCGCCGCAGGGCTCGGCCAGCACGCCGCCCGCCACGGCCGTGTGGTGGTTGAGCCGGGGCTCGGCAAACAGATTCAGCACCGAGCCGGCGGCGCCCGTCTTGGGGTCGGTGGCGCCGAACACCACGCGCTTGAAGCGCGCGTGCATCAGCGCCATCGCACACATGGCGCAGGGCTCGAGCGTCACGAACAGCTCGCACTCCGGCAGGCGGTAATTGCCGAGCCGGCGCGCAGCCTCGCGCAGGGCC
>JBIJAP010000255.1:0-5509 GCA_044345715.1 Rubrivivax sp. | reverse complement strand
GCGCAAGATCAACACAGTTTAGTGACTACACATTCAGGCACAAAAAAGGCCCAAAAGGGCCGAATTTGTGAGTCGTGACAAGCACTTGGCTACGCCACGCCTTAAGTCAGGGTGCGGAACTTCAGGCATAACGCAGCGCCGCCGGGGCGGCGCCGTCACCCGGCAACACAAAGGCGGTGAGGGCCGCCAGCGCCATCGTCACGAAGCCCGTGCCCAGCAGCACCGGTACGGCCACGCCGCGCTGCAGCAGCCGGCCCGAGGCAACGTTGCCGATGATGTTGGCCGCCGCGGCCGCCGCCGTCAGCACCGCCATCGCCGCCGCGCCGACACCGGCCTGCGCGTAGATGGTCGGCAAGAAGCCGATCACTGCCAGCCACTGCGACGTATACGCGCCGAAGGCCAGCCCCACGAGCCAGGGCCCGCCGTGGGCCAGCGTGTCGCGCAGCGGCGCAATGAAGGCCCGGCGCGGCGCCGCCGGCAGCAACGGCACCGCGCGCCACACGCCCACGGCCGCCGCCGCGCACACCAGCGCCAGCAGCAGCCACCAGCCACGCCAGCCCACAGCCGCCATCACCGCCGGGCCGAGCAGCAGCGCCATCGCGGTGGCCAGCGGCATGTAGGCGCCCCACAGGCCCAGGCGCGAGGGCAGCTGCGCCGCCGGCACCAGCGCCCGCAGCAGCCCCGGTGACGGCAGTACCACGAGCAGGAAGCCCACGCCTTCGATCACGCGCCAGCCCAGAAGCCAGGCCGCACCGGGCGCGAGCGCCCCGGCACCACTGGCCAGCGCCAGCAGCACGAGGCCGCTGATGAGGCTGCGGCGCGGACCCACCGTGTCGGCCAGCGCGCCCAGTGCCAGCGCCCCCAGCATGCCCGCCACCTGCACCGCCGACAGCAGCACGCCGGCCGCGAAGAGCGTGAGCCCCAGCTCAGCCTGCAGCAGCGCCAGCGCTGGCGCCAGCTTTCCCACGTGCAGCGCGGCGGCCACGCCGGCCACCAGCACCCAAGCCCACGCGGCGCCGGGCCGCGTGGATGTCATGTGCGTCCGCAGGTCATCGGCGTTCGCGGTCCTGGCGCGCCTGCATCAGCAGCGCGTCGAGCGCGGCTTCGCTCAGGCCCTTGAGCGCGCCGAAGTTGGCCTTTGACAACGGGCTCTGCTCGAAGCTGCGCAGCAGCTGCGCGCGCTGGCGGCGGGCCTCGGCCTCGGCGGCCTGCTCGGGTGTGAGGGGCACAGCGGGGGCGGCGTCGGGGCGGTCGCTGCGGGCAGGGCGATCCGGGCGATCAGGTCTAGGCGGTCGCGGGCCCTGTGCATCGGGCCGGGCCGGGCCGTTGCCCGGGCCGCCACCGAAGCGGGGCTCCTGCCCAGGCCGCGGCGGTCGCTGGAAGCGTTCGGGGCGGGGCGGCGCGTTGCCGCGGTCGCCGCGCTCACCACGGGCGCCGTCGCCGGGTCGGGGCGGGCGGGGCGGACGAGGCGGCCGCGGACCTTGCGCAGGCCCCGGGGCCGTGGCGGCTTCCGCGCCGGCTTGCGCACCCCCAGCCGTACCATCGCCCGGCCCGGCGGCGGCCTGCGGTTGCCGCGGCGGGCGGGCGGCCTCGCGCGCGGCGCGGGCGGCCAGGCGGCCGGCCTCCTTCTTGGCGTCGACGATGGCGCGGCGCCGGTCCATCTCGACGCGCGCCGCCTCCAGGTGCTCGGGCGCGATCTCGCCGGCCGGCTGGCCATCGAGATCGAAGCGCGTCGTCGACGCCAGCAGCGCGCGCAGGTAGGCGCTGCTGGTGGTGTGGCGGTGCAGGAACAGCGAGATCGCCTTCTTCGTGAACACGCCGGGCGCGCGCTGCTGGATGTCGGCCTGGATGCGCAGCTTCACGGGCTTGACGATGCCGGGGCCGAAGAGCGCCGGGAACTGCTCGGCCAGCAGCCGGGCGCAGTCGGCGCCGGTGAGCTCGGGGCGGGCCGGGGCGGCGGCGGCAGGGGCAGCCGGCTCGTCGGCCACCGGCTCAGGCGCCGGCTCGGCCACCGAAACGACGGATTCCGCAGCCGCCTGCGGCGCGGCCGGCAGGGCTTGTTCGGGGCTCGGTTCCGCGTCGGGCGCGGGAAGACTCTCGTTCGGTTCGTGCATGGAAGCGGCGGCGTTGGGGCCGCGTATTCTCGTGCCATGACCGCCCCCAGTGCTGACGGCCGCGCCCACCCTGTTCTCGAAATCGCCGTCGTCGGCGGCGGCATCGCCGGCCTGGCCGCGGCCTGGATGCTGGCGCAGCGCCACCGCGTGACACTGTTCGAGCGCCAGCCGGCGCTGGGCTTCACCGCCGCCAGCGTGGCCGTGCACGGCCAGCGTGCCGACGTGCCGCTGCGCGTGTTCTACCCCGGCTACTACCCGACGCTGGTGCGTCTGTACGCCGCCTTGGGCGTGGCCACCGAGCCGGTGAACTACGCCACCACCTTCAGCGGGCCTGACGGCCGGCCCTACTTCCGCTGGCGCAACCTGCGCTTGGGTGGCCGCAGCTGGCCGCTGGTGGCGCCGCACGAGCTGCTGTCCACACGCGGGCGCCGCATCGCCTTCGGCGCGCTGCGGCTGCAGGCCCGGCTGCGTGCCGCGGCGGCGGCCGGCGCGCTGGGCGGCACGAGCATCGGCGACTTCGTCGCGGCCGAGCGCATCGCGGCCGAGTGTGTCGAGGGCCTGCTGTGGCCGGCGCTGGCCACCATCGCCACCTGCACCAACGCCGACGCGCGCGCCGTGCCCGCCGCCGTGGTGGCCGGCTACTGGGGCGCCGGCCTGGCGCGCGACAGCGTGCGCCGCGCCGTGCACGGGGCCGACGAGGTGGCGGCGCGCCTGGTGGCGCCGCTGCAGCGCGTGGTCTGCGATGCCGGCGTGGAGCGCATCGCGGCCGCGCCGGGCGGCGTGCTGGTGCAGCGCCGCGGTGCCGAGGCGCAGCGCTTCGACCATGCCGTGCTCGCCACGAATGCCGCGCAGGCCCTGCAGCTGTGGCCCGAGGCGCCGGCGGAAGAGGCGGCCCTGCTGGCGCGTTTTCGTACCCGCGCGCTGACGGTGCTGATGCACCGCGACGCCGGCCTGATGCCGCCGCAGCGCCGCCACTGGAGCCCGGTGCACGCCTACGTCGACCCCGCGGCCGAGCGGCCCGAAAGCACCATCTGGCTCAACGCCGTGCAGCCGTCGTTGCGCGCGGCGACGCCGATCTTCCAGACCGTGCAACCGCAGCGTGCCCCGCGCGCCGGCAGCCTGATCGCCGAGGCGCGCTTCGAGCGGCCGCTGGTCAGCCTCGACAGCGAGCGCTCGCTCGAGGCGCTGCTCGCGTGCTGGCAGCGGCCACCGGCGGTGGGCAGCGCGCCGCGCCGCGTGTGGCTGGCCGGCAGCTACGCCGAAACCGGTGTGCCCTTGCTCGAGAGCGCGGTGCGCTCGGCGCTCGCGGTGGCCGCGGCCTTGGGCGTGGGCGCGGCACTCGACATCACGGCGCCGCTGAGCAGCGCGTAGCCCAGCCCGGCGGCGCGGCAGGGGCCGATCAGGCGCGCCGTCATGCCCGGGCGACGCCAGTCGCGGTGCAGGGCGGTGCGTGCGACGAGCCGGCCCTGACGGTGCACGTGGCGCGCAAAACCGTCCAGCACCATGGCATCGAGTGCCAGCGACTGCACGTCGGCAAACCCGGCCGAGCGCAGGCGCGCCATCTGCGCCGGCAGCGGCAGCAGCTCGTGCCGCGGCACGCCAGCCAGCTGGGCGGCTGCACGCAGCAGCCAGCCCCAGCCGCGGCGGGCCGGCGGGCCGAGCGTGAGGTCGGTCATCGCGAAACGCCCGCCGGGCCGCAGCAGCCCGGCCAGGCTGCGCAGGAAGGGCTCGCGCGGGCTCAGGTGGTAGGCGGCGTCGACGCAGACGATGCGGTCGAAGTGCCGGCGTGGCAGCGCCAGCGCGCCGATTCTTGCGGCATCGCCCGCGAGCACGTGCACAGCGGTGCCCTGCGGCAGCGGCGTGTGTTGCACCAGGCGCTGCGCAGCGGCCACCAGCAGCGGGTCGCGCTCGACGCCCCAGACCTCGGTGGCGCCGAAGCCCAGCGCCCACAACAGCAGCTCGTCGCCGGCGCCGCTGCCGATGCTGAGCACACGCTCGCCGGGCTCGATGCCGGCGGCGGCGCCGACGGCGCGGGCCAGGGCCTCGCAGGCCTGGGCGTAGTCGTCGGCCTGGTCGCTCCACAGGCCCAGGCTGCCCCAGGTGCCGCGGCGGCCGCCCCGGTGCAGCAGGGCGCGTTCAGCGGTGGGCATGGCGGCTCACAGGCAGGGCGCGCGTCGGAGGCAGGGCTTCGACAGGCTCAGCCCGAACGGTGGGGGAGGCAGCCCGAACGGTTACGCCCGCCCACCGTTCGCCCTGAGCTTGTCGAAGGGCCCTGCCCGTCCTTGCATGTCCCCCGCAGCGCATCACGAGCCGGGCCTCCCTCAGCGGTACAGACGCGCCAGCGCCTCGGCGCTGTCACCGCGCCAGTAGCGCCAGCGCAGCCACCACATCAGCACGATGGTGCGCCACACGCCGTGCTGCTGCCAGCGCCTGCCCGAGGTGGCCACGCGTGTGCGCAGGCAGGCCGGTGCGCCGGCGGCGGGCAGTGCCTTCAGGCGGCGGCAGAGCTCGATGTCTTCCATCAAGGGCTGATCGGCATAACCGCCGAGTTGTTGGAAGAGCGATGTTCGCACGAAGATCGCCTGGTCGCCGGTGGCGATGCCGCTCAGGCGCGAGCGAAGGTTGATCAGCGTGCCGACCAGCGGAAACATCCAGCGCCCGGCGCGGCGCGCGGCGGCGTCGCGCGGCAGCCGCGTGTCGGCGTGCAGGAACAGCAGCACCTCGCCGCGCGCCCGCGCCGCGCCGGCGTTCATCTGCCGCGCACGCCCGCGGGGCGCGGCCAACACCTCGTCGGCCTGTGCGGCGGCCAGCGCCACCGTGCCGTCGCTGCTGCCGCCGTCGGCCACGATCACCTCGTGCCCGGCCGCGCGCAGCGGCGCCAGGGTGGCCAGCGTGGCGACGATGCCCGCGGCCTCGTTCAGCACCGGCATCACCACCGAGAGCTTCATGCGGCCGTCATGCCACTTTGGCGTCGGCCGGCACCACCAGCGGCAGCCGGCGCAGCCGCACGCCGGTGAGCGCGGCCACCGCGCTGGCCACCGCCGGCGCCAGCGGCGGCACGCCGGGCTCGCCCACGCCCTCGGGGTGCGGCACGGGCGAGGGCAGGATCTCCACCTGCACCTCGGGCGCCTCGGGCAGGCGCAGCAGCGGCAGGTCCATGAAGTGGCCCTGCTGCACCTGGCCGCGCTCGATGCGCACGCCGCCGTGCAGCGCGGCGTTGAGGCCGAACACCACCGCGCTTTCCATCTGCTGGCGGATGAGGTTGGGGTTGACGGCCACGCCGCAGTCGATGGCCGCGACGACGCGGTGCACGCGGATGCGACGCTCGCCACCCGATGCCGGCGCCAGCGACACCGTGGCCACCAGCGCCACCACGCTGCCGAACGACGCATGCA
>JBIJAP010000021.1:0-16908 GCA_044345715.1 Rubrivivax sp. | reverse complement strand
CCGTGGGTGCGCCATCGGGTGCGGGCGGCGAGGGCGTGCCCCAGCCGGCGGCCGCCGCGGCGCGGTCGAGCACCGCACGGTGGCGCGGCTGCTCCGCCAGCAGCGCGCGGCGGAAGACCACCGGGTCGGCACCGGCGGCCACTGCGCACTCGTCGATGAAGCCCTCGGTGAAGAAACCCATGTGCGAGTGCCCCACCGAGCGCCAGAAGCCCACCGGCACCGCCACCTCCAGCGGCGTGTGGCGCATGCGCGCGTGCGGCCAGGCGTAGGCGGGGTCGAAGCCGCCTTCGGCCGAGAGCTTGTCGAGCGCCACGCCGGGCAGCGCGCCCAGCGGCCGCAGCGCGCGCGCCATCAGGCCCTGGCCGGCAGCCAGCACGGGCACCACGTCGATGGCGCTGCCGTAGCGCTGCATCACGGCCGGCGCCAGCAGCGGGCCGGCGGCGTGGTGGTCCCAGGCGACGAGGCGCCGGTTGGCGTCGAAGCCGGCGCGCAGCCGCGCGACGCAGGCCGGGCGGTAGAAGTCGTGCTGCGTGTCTTGCGCGCGCGTCCACAGCAGCTGCACCGGCACGCCGGGCAGCGCGCGGGCGATGAGCGCGGCCTGCTCGATGAAGTCCACGTCCAGCCGGCGCCCGAAGCCCCCGCCGGCGAGCGTGACGTTCACCGTCACCTGCGGCTTCGGCAGCCCGAGCACGCGGGCCACCACGCCCTGGGCGAGATCCGGTGCCTGCGTCGGCGCCCAGACCGTGGCGCTGTCGGCCTGCACCTGCACGGTGGCGTTCACCGGCTCCAGCACCTGATGGGCCATGTACGGCGCTTCGTAGGTGGCCTCGATGCGCGTGGCGGCGCCGGCCAGTGCGCCGTCGACATCGCCACGGTCGAGGTAGGCGAAGGCGTCGTCGGTGGCGTCGGGCGCCTGGGCCAGGCGCTGCATCACTGCCGCGCTGTCGGTGCCCTGCGCGGCGCCCGCGTCCCACTGCACCACCAGCGCCCGGGCGGCCTGCTGCGCCTGCCAGGTGCTGTCGGCGATGACGGCCACGCCGCCGGGGCCACCGGCTGCGGGCGGATCGAAGCGCACGACGGCGCGCACGCCGGGCATCGTCTTCACGGCCTGCTCGGATGCCGCATCGACGGCCGCGACACGGCCCGTGAGCCCCGGCGGCAGGGCCACCGCGGCGTATTTCTGCCCGGGCAGCCGCACGTCGATGCCGAAGCCGGCGCGGCCTTGCGACTTGGCCGCGGCGTCCTGGCGCGGCAGCGGCCGGCCGATCAGCCGCCACTGCGCGGGCGGCACCAGGGCCGGGGCCTCGGGAAGCGGCCGCGTGGCGGCGGCGGCCACCTCGCCGAAGCGCAGCGTGCGGCCGCTGGCGGCGTGGCGAAGCTGGCCGTCGGCCACCGACACATCGGCCTCGGCCACGCCCCAGCGCGCGGCGGCCTCGGCCTGCAGAATCAGCCGCGCCGAGGCGCCGGCCAGCCGCAGCGGCAGCCACAGGTCCTTGAGCGAGCTGGAGCCGCCGGTGAGCGTGGGCGCGGCCTCGCTCATGATCTTGCCCACCAGGTGCACGCTCAGGCGCCGCAGCACCGATTCGTCGTCGGGCAGGAAGGGCAGCGAGTCGACGACGGTGGTGACATTGCCGTAGATCGCGTCCACCGGCGCCGCGGCGATGTGCACGCGGTCGAGGCCGATGCCCAGCTCCTCGGCCAGCAGCATGGCCAGGCCGGTGTGCACACCCTGGCCCATCTCCGTCTTGGGGCAGACCAGAAACACGCGGTCGTCGTCACCGATGCGCACCCAGCCGCTGAAGGCATGCGTGCCGGGCTGCGGCGGCAGCGGTGTGCTGCCCACCAGGCGCTGCCGTGGCGGCATCAGGCCCCAGCCGATGGCCAGGCCGCCGGCCACGGCCAGCGGAGCGAGGACGAGGTGGCGGCGCTTCACGGGGCGGGAGCTTACGGTAGCTGAAGGGCCAGGCCCTGCACGATCCGGCCACCACAGGTAACCTTCGCGCCCTTGCATCCGTGTTTCCGCGCCGCCAGCGCCCCCGAGGCCCAGACGCCATGACGATCACCGACCAACTCCAGGCCCTGGCGGCCACCCAGCTGCACGGCATGCGCCGCGGCATCGAAAAGGAAAGCCTGCGCGCGCGCGCCACCGGCGGCTTGGCGCGCACGCCGCACCCCACCGGCCTGGGCGCGCCGTTGACGCACCCGCGCATCACCACCGACTACAGCGAGAGCCAGCTCGAGCTGATCACCGGCGTGCACGCCACGCCCGAGGCCGCGGTGGACGAGCTCGAGCGCATCCACCGCCACGTCTACGAGGTGCTCGAGACCGAGCCCGGGCGCGACGGCAACGAGCTGCTGTGGGTGAGCAGCATGCCCTGCGGCCTGCCGCCCGACGAGAACATCCCCATCGGCAGCTACGGCAGCAGCAACATCGCGCGCGCCAAGAGCGTCTACCGCATGGGCCTGGGCCACCGCTACGGCCGCCGCATGCAAACCATCAGCGGCATTCATTACAACTGGTCGCTGCCGGGCCTGAGCAACGAGCAGCACTTCGCATTGATCCGCAACTTCCGCCGCCAGAGCTTTCTGCTGCTGTGGCTGTTTGGCGCCAGCCCTGCCGTGTGCGAATGCTTCGTGGCCGGCCGCCCGCACGACCTGCTGCCGCTCGAGCCCGGCACCCTGTACCGCCCGCACGCCACCAGCCTGCGCATGGGGCGCCTGGGCTACCAGAGCGAGGCGCAGGCCAGCCTGGCCGTCAGCTACAACAGCCTGGAGAGCTACGCCCATTCATTGCACGGCGCGCTGACGCAGCCCTACCCTGCGTACGAGGCCATCGGCATCAAGAACCTCGGCGGCGAGTACAACCAGCTCGCCACCACGTTGCTGCAGATCGAGAACGAGTTCTACGGCACCATCCGCCCCAAGCGCGTGATCCGCCCCGGCGAGCGCCCGCTGCATGCGCTGCGCGAGCGCGGCGTCGAGTACGTCGAGGTGCGCTGCATGGATCTCGACCCGTTCGAGCCGGTAGGCATCAACGCCGGCACGATGCGCTTCCTGGACGTGTTCCTGCTGCACTGCCTGCTGGCCGACAGCCCGCCCGACACGCCCGACGAGATCGCGGCCCTCGGCCGCAACCAGCACCGCACCGCAGCCTTCGGGCGGGAGCCGGGGCTGAAGCTCGAACGCGCCGGCCGCGCCGGCCTGACCGAGGTGACGCTGGTCGACTGGGCGGCCGAGATCCTGGAGCAGTGCGCGCCCATCGCCCGCGCGCTCGACGCGCTGCACGGCGGCAGCCTGCACGCGCAGCAGCTGTCCGCGGCGCAGGCCGCGCTGGCCCAGCCTGACACGCTGCCCTCGGCCCGTGTGCTGGCCGCGATGCAGGCCGACTTCGCCGGCAGCCACGCCCGCTTCACCCAGGCGCAGAGCCTGCAGACGCGCGCGCACTTCCGCGCCCAGCCGCTGCCGGCCGACGAGCGCAGCCGCTTCGAGGCCCAGGCGCGCGAGTCGATCGCCGAGCGCATGGCCATCGAGGCCGCCGACACGGTGGACTTCGAGAGCTGGCGCCGGGCTTACCTGGCGCCGGAGCGGCTGGGCGTCTGAACGCGCGTGAAGACCGTGAAGCAGGCCCGCGAAGCTGCAGCGGCGCGTGCGCGCCGAAGGCTCAGTCGGGCTTGATCTTCGCCCGCGCGATCACCGGCTGCCAGCGCTTCTGCTCGGCGGCGATGAAGGCCGCGTACTCCGCCGGCGTGCTGCCCACGGCGATGGCCGCGTCGTGCGCCAGGCGCTCCAGCGTGGCCGGCTCCTTCATCGCCTTGGCGGCGGCGGCGGCGAGCCGATCGATGGCCGCGGCGGGCATCGAGGCCGGCACGTTCAGGCCGTACCACTGCGACATCTCGAAGCCCTTGTAGCCCTGCTCGGCCACCGTGGGAATCTCGGGCATCTGCGCGATGCGCTGCGCCGTGCCGGTGGCGATGCAGCGCAGCTTGCCGGTGCGCACGAACTGCAGCACCGCAGCGGCGCCGATGGCGGCGGCGTCCAGGCGGCCGGCCAGCAGGTCAGTCAGCATCGGGCCGGTGCCGCGATAGGGCACGTGGGTGATGAAGGTGCCGCTTTCCTTCTTCAGGTACTCCATCGCCAGGTGGCCGGCGCTGCCGTTGCCGGCCGAGCCGTAGTTCAGCCGGCCCGGCTGCTTCTTGGCCAGGGCCACGAACTCAGCCAGCGTCTTGGCCGGCAGGTCGGGGTGCACCAGGTAGAGGCTGGGCACCTTGGCCAGCAGCGACACGGGCTTGAAGTCGCGGTTGGCGTCGTAGGGCAGCTTGTCGAAGATGTACGGGTTGACCGACATCGTGCCGATGTGGCCGAGGATCACGGTGTGCTGGTCGTCGGCGCGCGCCACTTCCTGCATGGCCACGTTGCCGGCGGCGCCGGGCTTGTTGTCGACGAACACCGTCTGGCCCAGCAGCTTGGTCAGTTCAACGGCCGCGGCGCGCGCGATGATCTCCGAGCTGCCGCCGGGCGCAAAGGGCACGACGAAGCGCACGGTCTTGGTCGGCCAGGCCTGGGCGTGCAGCGACGGGAGGGCCAGCGCGGCGGCGCCGGCGGCGCCAGCCTGCAGCAGGCGGCGGCGGGGTAGGAACGCAGGGTTCATGGGTCTTGTCTCCGGCTTGTGGGGTGGTGCGGTCCGGCCTCGGTGCCGCCAGACGCAGCCGGCATGCTGACCGGCGGCACCTTTCCAACATCTTTCAGCCGACGGCCCCGCACAATGCGCGCATGCGCATCCTGCTGGCCGAAGACGACCACGGTCTGGGCGAGTGGCTCCGGCGCGCCCTTGAGCAGGCCGGCCACCGCGTCGACTGGCGCGACGACGGCCGCCTGGCCGAGCGCGCGCTGGCCGAGGCCGACCACGACGTGCTGGTGCTCGACCTCGGCCTGCCGGGCCTGGGAGGCCACGAGCTCGTGCAGCGCCTGCGGGCCCGTGGCAGCCCGCTGCCGGTGCTGGTGCTGACGGCGCGCGACTCCCTGGCCGAGCGCGTGAGCGTGCTGCACGAGGGCGCCGACGACTTCCTGGCCAAGCCCTTTGCGCTGGCCGAACTGGAGGCGCGCTTGACGGCCCTGGTGCGGCGCGCCCGCGGGCTGGACCGCCCGCGTCTGGCCTGCGGACGGCTGCAGTTCGACCCCGGCACGCGCCAGTTCCTGCTCGGCGACGAGGCCATGGCGCTGTCGCCGCGCGAGCACGGCTTGCTGGCGGCGCTCATCCTGCGCAGCGGCGAGCCCATGTCCCGCCGCGATCTCGCCGAGCGGGTGTTCTCCGACGACGACGACGTGCAACCCGCGGCGCTGGACGTGCTGATGCACCGCCTGCGCCGCCGGCTCGAAGGCAGCGGTGTCCACATCCAGACCTACCGCGGCCTCGGTTACGCCCTTGAGCCGTGTGCTCTTGAGTCTGTCGCGCTCGACCCTGCCGCCCTTGCCCCCGAGCCCCTACGCCCCACCCGCTGAGCCGCGGCGCCTGCGCACGCTCGGCGCGCGCCTGCTGGGCCTGCTGCTGCCCGGCCTGGTGCTCGTGCTGGGTGCCGGCCTGTGGCTGGCCCGCGCCGAGGCCGAGCAGGCGGCCGACACCGCCTACGACCGTGCGCTGCTGGGCGCGATCAAGGGCCTGGACCTGAGCGTGTCCACCGCGTGGGGGGGCTTGGCGGTGGAGCAGCCCTATCAACTCTTCGAGTTCTTCCAGCTCACGGCCGCCACCACGGTGCACTACCGGGTCGCCACCGACGATGGCCTGGTGGAGATCGGCTCGCCCGACCTGCCGCCGCCGCCGCGCGAGCTGCGCAACGGCGAGCCGCTGTTCTACGACGCCACCTACTTTGGCGAGGCGGTGCGTGTGGGTGCGCTGCGCCGCGCGCTGGCGCCACCGGTGGGCAGCGCGCGCCATGTGCTGATCCAGGTGGCCGAAGGCACGGCGGCGCGCGAGCGCTTCACCCGCGGTTTTGTGCGCCAGGCGCTGTGGCGCGATGCCGTCGTGCTGGGCGTGATGGCGCTGGCCGTGCTGGGGGCCTCGGCCTGGGCGCTGGCGCCGGTGCGCCGGCTGGCCGAGGCCACGCGCTCGCGCCGGCCCGACGACCTGCGCCCGCTGCAGGCCGAGGGCCTGCCCGCCGAACTGCTGCCGCTGGTGGATGCGGTGAACCAGCAGCTCGAGCGCACGGCGGCGCTGATGGCGCAGCGCCGCCAGTTCGTGGACGACGCCTCGCACCAGCTGCGCACGCCGCTGGCCACGCTGCGCGCGCAGCTCGACTTCGCGCGGCGCGAGCCCGAAGCGGCGCGCCACGCCGAGGTGCTGCAGGCCTTGTCGCAGGAGCTCGACCACGCCACGCGCGGCACCGCGCAGCTGCTGGCGCTGGCCCGCGCCGACGCCGCGGCGCACGAGCCCGAGCAACTGGACTTGGCGGTGTTGGCCCGCGACGTGGCGCTCTCGCTGCTGCCGCAGGCGCGCGAGCGCGGCGTCGACTTCGGCGTCGACGCGCCCGAGGCCGGCGTGCACGCCCGGGGCGACCAGGCGCCGCTGCGCGAGGCCTTGGCCAACCTCGCCCACAACGCCCTCGTCCACGGCGCCGGGCCGGTGACGCTGGAGGCCGGCGTCGACGCGCACGAAGTCTGGGTCGGCGTCAGCGACGCCGGGCCGGGGCTGGACGCCGAGCTGCGCGCCCGCGTCGGCGAGCGTTTTGCCAAGGGGCGCGGCAGCCGGGGCTCGGGGCTGGGCCTGGCGATCGCCAGCGCCGTGGCACGCCGGCATGGCGGCGTGCTCGACATCGGTGCCGCCGATGCCGCCGGCCAGGGCCTGCGCGTGCGGCTGCGCTGGCCGCGGGAGCCGGCATGAGGCGGCGCGCCTTGCTGCGCTGCACGCTGCCGCTCGTGCTGCCGGGCCTGGCCGCGCCTGCCCGGGCCCTGCAGTGCGTGGTGCCCGCCAAGCCCGGTGGCGGCTTCGACATCACCTGCCGGCTGGCGCAGCTGGCACTGGCGCCGGCCCCCGGGGCGGCGGCGGCGCCGCTCTTGCCGGTGGTGCACCAGCCCGGCGGCATCGGGGCGCTGGTGTTCAACGAGGTCGTGGCCGGCCGGCGGGCCACGTCACGCGAGCTGGTGGCGTTTTCCAGTGGCACCTTGCTGATGCTGGCCCAGGGGCGCATGGGCCGCCACCCGGTAGACGCGGTGCGCTGGCTCGCGGCCCTGGCACAGGACCACGGTGTCGTCGCCGTGCACCGCGACGCGCCCTGGCAGCGCCTGCCCGAGCTGCTGCAGGCCCTGGCCGCCAACCCCGCGGCGGTGGTGTTTGCCGGTGGCGGCACGCTGGGCAGTCAGGACTGGCTGAAGTCTGCCCGGCTGGCGCGCGCCGCGGGCGTGGGGCACCGGGCCTTCCGCTTCGTCGCGTTCGAAGGCGGCGGTGACGCCTTGCAGGCCCTGCGGGGCCGCCATGTGCAGGTGCTGGCCGGCGATGCCGCCGAGATCAGCGAGCCGCTGCGCCAGGGCCAGCCGTTGCGGCTGCTGGCGGTGCTGTCCGAGCGTCGGCTGGCCGGGCTGCTGGCCCACGTGCCCACCGCGCGCGAGCAGGGGGTGGATCTGGTCTGGCCCATCCTGCGCGGCGTGTACACGTCGCACGCCATGCCCGCGGTGGAGGCCGACGGCTGGGCGAACCAGATGCTGGCCGGCCAGCGCCAGCCGCGCTACGAGCAGCTGCTGGCGGGCTTGTCGCTGCAGGCGCAGCCCCTGGCGGGCGAGGCGCTGGAGCGCGAGGTGCGCTCGCAGTGGGACGGCTTCCGGCGCGACGCGGCGGAGTTCGGCCTGCGTTGACGGCGTGGTCGGTGCAGTCGACGAGGCGGCTGAAGCCTCTCAGGGCCCGTCGCCCTGCGGCCCCACGCGTGGCGCGGCCACCGCATCGGGCGCGCTGCGCGCCCAGTGGTCCACCAGCGCGTCCAGCACCGGCCGGCCGCGCGCGGCGGCCTCGTCGTTGATCAGCATCGCCACGGCCCACTCGCGCCCGTCGCCATCGCGCATGACGCCGGCCAGGCCGACCACGTTGCGCAGCGTGCCGGTCTTCAGCCGCGCCCAGCCGGTGGCGGGTGAGTCGCGCAGCCGCAGCCGCATCGTGCCGTCCACGCCCACCGTGGGCAGCGTGGCCAGCAGGTCGTGGCGGTGGCGGCCCTGCCAGGCGGCGCGCAGCATCTCGGCCAGCAGCTGCGCGCTCACGCGCTCGCTGCGCGACAGGCCGGAGCCGTTGTCGCTGACGAGCGCGCGGGCGTCGATGCCCTGGCGCTGCAACCAATCGCGCAGCACGCGGTCGGCGCGTTGCGCGGTGGGCCCCGTGGTGTCGGCCGGCGCGGCGACGCCGAGCTCGTGGAACAGCACGCGCGTCCAGGCGTTGTCGCTGGCCTTGTTCAGGTGGCGCATCAGCTCGCCCCAGGGTCGGCCCTGGCGGCGCGCCAGCACCGCGGCACCGGCCGGCGCCGTGCCCTCGCGCACGCGGCCGGTGAAGCGGCCACCCAGGCCGCGCCACAGCGTGCGCACCATGCGCTCGGCGAGCTCGTCGCGGTCGAGCAGCTGCAGGTTCGGCCGCACGCTGCAGCCGCGCGGGAAGGCGCCGTGCAGGGTGATGGTGGTGACGCCGCCCTCGCGCGCCGTGGTGGCGGGCTTCCAGTGGTCGTCCCAGTCCGCGCAGCGGGCGCCGACGAGGGCCATGCCGCGCGCGTCGATGACGAGGCCGTCGAGCGCCGGCACGGTGGTGGCCACCACGCCGTCGGCCGTGGTCTGCAGCTTCAGCGGCAACAGGCTGCCGGCCACGTTCAGCGCATCGGGGATCACGTTGTAGGGGAACTCGGGCGCGCTGTCGAAAGGCGGCTGGCCGAGGTCGGCACGCGGCGGGTTGTAGCGGCTGCGGTCGAGCAGCACGTCGCCGCGCAGCTCGCGCAGGCCGCTCTCGCGCAGCTCCATCAGCAACGCCCACAGCTGCGGCACGCCGAGCTCGACGTCGCCGCCGCCACGCAGCACGAGGTCGCCGTCGAGCACCTCGCCGTCCGGCCCCGCGCGGCGCGGCGCGGCGCTCACGAGTTCGGTGAAGCCGCGGTGGTTGGGGCCGAGCACGTCGAGCGCCACGATGCTGGTGACGAGCTTCATCGTCGAGCCCGGCTGCATCGGCCGCGTGGCCTGCCAGCCGACGGCGCGGCCGTGGTGCCCGAGCGGCACGGCCGCATACGCCAGCGCCGACGCCGGCAGCCCCGCGGCCTGCAGCGCCTGCTGCACGGGCTCGGGTGGCGTGGCATGGGCTGCCGCGCTGCAGGCCAGCAAAGCCGCCAGGCGCCACAGCGGGCGCAGCATCGGTGGTGTCATGGCTGGGATTGTCGATGGCCGCCGCGACAATGCCGCCTGTGACTGCCACCGCGCCCGTTCCTGCCCCTGCGCTGCACCTCGGCCTCGATGCCGGCGGCACACAAACGCGCTGGGCGCTGGCCGATGCCACCGGCGCGCTGCAGGCCGAAGGCAGCGCGCCGCCGATCACCGGCCTGATGCTGCTCGACGAGCCCGGCCGCGCCGCGCTGGCCACGGCGCAGCGGGCCCTGGTGGCCGCGCTGCCCGCCGGCACCGTGCTGCGCAGCGCCTGGGCCGGCGTCACCGGCTTCGATGCCGCGCTGGCGGCGGAACTGGCACGTGCACTCGGCCTGCCAACAGCGGCCGTGCGCGTGTGCAGCGACATCGAGCTCGCCTGCCGTGCCGCCTTTGTGCCGGGCGAGGGCCTCGTGGTCTACGCCGGCACCGGCTCGATCGCTGCGCTGCTGGCCGCCGACGGCACGCTGCACCGCGCCGGCGGTCGCGGCGCGGTGATCGACGACGCCGGCGGCGGCCACTGGATCGCACGCCAGGCGCTGCAGCTCGTGTGGCGCGCCGAAGACGCCGCGCCAGGTGCCAGCGCGGCCACGCCGCTGGGCCGTGCGCTGGCCCAGGCCGTGGGCGGCGACGACTGGCCCGCCACGCGCGCCTTCGTCTACGGCGCCAGCCGGGGCGAACTGGGCACGCTGGCGCTGGCCGTGGCCGCCGCGGCCCATGGGGGCGACGCCGCAGCGCTGGCGCTGCTGCAGCAGGCGGGTGGCGAGCTGGCGCGCCTGGCGCAGGCGCTGCACGGCCGGCTCGGCGCGGGCCTGCCGGTGGCGCTGGCCGGCCGTGTGTTCGATCTGCACCCTGCCATCGAGGCCGCGCTACGCCAGGCGCTGCCTGGCGTGGCCGTGCACCGTAGCTCCGAGCCCGCCGAGCGCGCGGCGGCGCGGCTGGCGGCAGCCCTGGAGAATCAGCGCCGATGAACTGCCTGCTCCGAGCCGCCGCCGCTCTGCTTGTGCCCCTGCTGATGGCCGGCTGCGCCACGCCCGGCATGGGCACCACCGAAGGCGGCATCCCCGTCGTCACCACGCACACGTCCAAGGGGCAGGACAGCCGGGCGCTGTTTCTCGTCATCCACTACACGGTGGCCGATCTGCCGCAGAGCCTGCACATCCTGACCGAGCGCGAGGTCTCGGCGCACTACCTGCTCACGGACGAGACGCCGCCGCGCATCTACCGCCTCGTCGACGAAAACCGCCGCGCCTGGCACTCAGGCCTCAGCGGCTGGAAGGGCCACCGGCTGCTCAACGCCAGCAGCATCGGCATCGAGATCGTGCACCCCGGTTACCGCAAGGGTCCTGACGGCGAGAAGGTCTTCGCGCCGTTTGCCCCGGCGCAGATCGACGCGCTGATCCCGCTGGTGCGCGACATCGTCACGCGCCACCAGATCAGGCCCGAGCGCGTGCTCGGCCACGGCGAGGTGACGCCTTCGTACAAGGAAGACCCCGGCCCCACCTTCCCCTGGCACCGCCTGGCCGTCGCGGGCCTGGTGCCGCCGCTGCCCGATGCCGCCCGCGTGGCCGCGCAGCGCGCCGTGTACGAGGCCGCGCTGCCGGATGCGGCCTGGTTCCAGCAGCAGCTGCAGCAATGGGGCTTCCAGATCGAGCGCACGGGGCTGTGGGACGAGCAGAGCCGCCGCGTGATGATGAACTTCCAGATGCGCTACCGGCCCACCGACCACCGCGCCGAGCTGGACGCTGAGAGTGCCGCGCTGCTGTGGGTGCTGAACAACCCTGCGCCCGCGCCGAAGGCGGCGCCATGACGCCGCCGCTGCCCAACCGCCGCGCCGCGCTGGGTGCCCTCACGGCCCTTGGCGCCTTCGGCGCCTTGGCCTCGGGCTGCGTCGGCCCCGACCGGCCGGCACCGCTGCTCGAGCCTGCGCCGCCCCTGTCGCCGCTGCCGGGCGGGGCCGACACGACGCCGTCCGGGCCCGCCGCCGATCTGCCGCCTGCGGCCCCGCGCGAGGTGCGCGGCGCCTGGATCGCCACCGTCGCCAACATCGACTGGCCCAGCCGCCCGGGCCTGCCCGCGGCGCAGCAGCGCAGCGAAGCCCTTGCGCTGCTGGAGCGCGCGCGCGAGCTCAACCTCAACCTGCTGGTGCTGCAGGTGCGGCCGGCGGGTGACGCCATCTACCCCTCGGCGCTGGAGCCCTGGACCGAGTTCCTCTCGGGCGCGCAAGGCCGCGCGCCCTGGCTGGCCGGCGAGGCGCCCTGGGACCCGCTGGCCTTCTGGCTAGAGCAGGCGCATGCGCGCGGCATCGAGCTGCACGTGTGGTTCAACCCCTACCGCGCGCGCCACTCGGCCGCCAAGACGCCACCGATGGCGCCGCACCTGGCGGTGCGCGAGCCCGCGCTCGTCAAGCGTTATGGCGAACAGCTGTGGATGGACCCCGGCGAGCCCGCGGCGGCCGAGCACACGCTGGCGGTGGTGGCCGACGTGCTGCGCCGCTACGCCGTGGATGGCGTTCACATAGACGATTATTTCTATCCGTATCCGGTGCTGGCCAACCCGGCCGCCGGCCCGGGCAGCGCCGAGCTGCCCTTCCCCGACGACGCCAGCTACGCCCGCTACCGTGCCGTCGGCGGCGTGCTCGCGCGGGACGACTGGCGCCGCGCCAACGTCGACGGCCTGGTCGAGCAGCTGCACGACACCGTGCACCGCGTGCGCCCCGGCACGCGCTTCGGCATCAGCCCCTTCGGCATCGGCCGGCCCGAGCGGCGGCCCGCCGGCATCACCGGCTTCAGCCAGTACGACAAGCTGTTTGCCGACGTCGAGCAGTGGCTGCAGCAGGGCTGGCTCGACTACCTCGTGCCGCAGCTGTACTGGCCCATCGACCGCCGGGGCCAGGAGTTCCCGGTGCTGCTGGCGCATTGGCAGCGCGAACTGGCAGCCCTCTCGCCCGCGCCGCCGCGCCACCTGTGGCCGGGCCTGTTCACGAGCCAGGTCAAGCGCACGGCCGACGAAGCCACCGGCCCGCGCGCCTGGCCTGCGGCCGAGCTGCTGGCGCAGGTGCAGCTGATGCGGCAGCAGGGCACGCCGGGACACATCCACTTCAGCATGGTGGCGCTGATGCAGGACCGCGACGGCCTGGCCACCGCGCTGCGCAGCGGCGCCTATGCCGAGCCCGCGCTGGTGCCGGCCACGCCCTGGCTGGACGAGCGCGTGCCGGCGGCGCCGACGCTGCGGCGCGAAGGCGACCGGCTGCTCATCGAACCCGGTGCGGGTGAGGTGGCCGTGGCGCGCTGGGCGCTGTGGCGGCGGGTGGGTGGCCAGTGGCGCTTTGCCGTGCTGCCAGGGGCCGCGCGGCAGTTCGCCATCGACGGCGCCGACCGAGTGGCGCTGGAGGCCGTCAGCCGCACGGGCGTCGAAGGCCCGCGGCATCTGTGGAAGGCGTGAGTCGCCCATGACTCTGCCCCGCACCGAAGAAGCCCACCCCGACCACGCCGGCCTCGACGGCTACGGCACGGCGCAGCTGCTGGCCGCCTTCGTCGACGACCAGGCCCACGCCGCCGAGGCCGTGCGCGCGGCGCTGCCGGCCTTGCAGCAGGCGGTGGACGCCGCCGTGCCGCGCCTGCAGCGCGGCGGCCGGCTCGTCACCGTGGGCGCGGGCACCAGCGGGCGGCTGGGCGTGCTCGACAGCGTCGAGCTCGGCCCCACCTTCGACTGGCCGCGCGAGCGCGCCCCGGCGCTGCTGGCCGGCGGCGAGGGCGCGATGTTCGTGGCCGTGGAAGGCGCCGAAGACAGCGCGCCGCGGGGTGCGGAGGACGTGCTGGCGCTGAAGCCCACGCCCGACGACGTCGTCATCGCGCTGGCGGCCTCGGGGAGCACGCCCTATGCGCTGGGCGCGGTCGATGCTGCGCGCACGGCCGGCGCGCTCACCATCGGCATCGCCAACAACCCCGGCGCGGCGCTGCTGGCGGCGGCGCACATCGGCGTGCTGCTCGACACCGGGCCTGAGGTCATCAGCGGCAGCACGCGGCTGAAGGCCGGCACGGCGCAGAAGATCGCGCTCAACAGCTTCAGCAGCGCTTGCATGGTGCGGCTGCACAAGGTGTACGGCAACCTGATGGTGGACCTGCGCGCCACCAACGCCAAGCTCGTGAAACGCGCGCTGCGCCTGACGGTGCGCGCCAGTGGCGCGGACGAAGCCGCCGCGCAGACCGCGCTGCAGGCGGCCGGGCTGCGCGTGAAGACGGCCATCGTCATGCTCAAGGCCGGCGTCGACGCCGCCACGGCCGAGGCGCGGCTGGCCGCGGCCGAAGGCAGCGTGCAGCAGGCCTTGACCTCCCCCTCCGTTCGCCCTGAGCCTGTCGAAGGGCTGGTCCCCGTTCGCGCTGAGCCTGTCGAAGCGCCTGCACCCGTTCGCCCTGAGCTTGTCGAAGGGTCCGCCGCCGTTCGCCCTGAGCTTGTCGAAGGGCCTGGTTCACCACCAGGGCTTCGACAGGCTCTGCCCGAACGGGAGTTGGGGCTTCGACAGGCTCTGCCCGAACGGGAGTTGGGGCTTCGACAGGCGCAGCCCGAGCTGGAGTTGGGGCTTCAACAGGCTCAGCCCGAGCGGGGGCCTCTGAACGGCGGCTCGTGACCACTTCGCGCGAGCCGGCGCTCGATGTGTTCCGCGGCGCCACCGTGGCGCTGATGATCCTCGTCAACAACCCCGGCAGCTGGAACGCGCTGTACCCGCCGCTGGCGCACGCGCCGTGGCACGGCGTGACGCCCACCGACCTGGTGTTCCCGTTTTTCCTGTTCGCCGTCGGCCATGCGCTGGCGCTGGTGATGCCGGCGCTGCTGGCCGGGCCTCCGCGCGTGTTCTGGGCCCGCGTGGCGCGGCGTACGGCCTTCATCTTCGGCATCGGCCTCCTGCTCAACGCCGCGCCCTTCGTGCGCTGGGACGCCGCCGGCGAGCTGGTGCTGCGCGATTGGAGCCAGCTGCGCCTCATGGGCGTGCTGCAGCGCATCGCGCTGTGTTTCGGCGCTGCGGCGGCCATCGTCTGGTGGGCCGAGCGCCACACGGCGCGGCCGCAGCGTGCGGTGCTCGCCGTGGTGGCCGTGCTGCTGCTGGGCTACCAGGCGATGTGTGTGGCCTTGGGCACGCCCGGCGATCCGTACTCGCTGCAGGGCTGGTTCGGCACCGCGTGGGACAAGGCCCTGCTCGGCGAGAGCCACCTCTACCGCGGCGAGGGCATGCCTTTCGACCCCGAAGGCCTGGCAAGCACGCCACCGGCCATCGCTCAGGTGCTGCTCGGCTGGTGGGTGGGCCGCAGGCTCGCTTGCAGCATGCTCGACGCCAGGGCCGTGGCGCGCCTATTCGCCGCCGCCGTGGTGCTGGGCGTACTGGCCTACGCCTGGCAGCTGGGAATGCCGCTGAACAAGAAGATCTGGACCTCGTCCTACGTGCTGCTGACCACCGCGCTGGCGTTGGCCACGCTGGCGGCGCTGATCCACCTCTTGAACCACGGCACGCAGCTCGATGGCCGGCCGGCGCGCGCCACCGGGGGCTGGGTGGCGCTGTGCACCTGGTTCGGCCGCAACCCGCTGGGTCTGTTCGTGCTGGCGGGCCTGGTGCCGCGCTTCCTGGGGCTGATCCGCTGGGAAGCTGGCACCGCCGCCGATGGCAGCCTGCGCTGGACGAGCCCGTTGCCCTGGGTACACGAGCACGTGGCCGTGCCGCTCGCCGCACTTGTCAGCACCGACCCGCGCCTGGGCTCGCTGCTGTTCGCGCTGCTGAACCTGGTCTTCTACGCCGCACTGGCCGCCTGGCTGCACCGCCGCAGGCTGTACTGGCGTGTTTGAAGGCAGCGCCTGCAGGCCGGCACTGGCCAGGGCGAAGGTGCGCGTTCCACAATCGCGCCCAGTCTCAGGAGATCCGCCATGAACGCCCCGCTCCCCGACCACGTGCTGCCCCGCATCGAGCTGCGCCCGGTGCCCCCGGCCATGCTGGAGGCGCTGAAGGCCCGCTTCGCCGAGCGCTGCAGCACCGCGCTGGCCGTGCGCGAGCAGCATGGCCGTGGCGAAAGCGTCTACGACGCCGCGCCGCCCGAGGCCGTGCTGTTCTGCGAGAGCAACGACGACGTGATGTTCGCCGTGCGCCTGGCGCACGAGCACGCGGTGCCCGTCATCCCCTTCGGTGTGGGCAGCTCGCTCGAAGGCCACCTGCTGGCGGTGCAGGGCGGCATCAGCCTGGATCTGTCGCGCATGACGAAGATCCTGGCTGTGCACGCCGAAGACCTGACCGTCACCGTGCAGGCCGGCGTCACGCGCGAGCAGCTCAACCGCGAGATCAAGGACAGCGGTCTCTTCTTCCCCATCGACCCCGGCGCCAACGCCAGCATCGGCGGCATGGCGGCCACACGCGCCAGCGGCACGAACGCGGTGCGCTACGGCACGATGCGTGAGAACGTGCTCGGGCTCACGGTCGTCACCGCCGCGGGTGAGTTGGTTCATACCGGCACGCGCGCCCGCAAGAGCAGCGCCGGCTACGACCTGACGCGCCTGTTCGTCGGCAGCGAGGGCACTTTAGGCGTGATGACCGAGATCACGCTGAAGCTCTACCCGCTGCCCGAGGCCGTGAGCGCCGCGGTGTGCCACTTTCCGAGCATCGACGCGGCGGTGCGCACCACCATCCAGATCATCCAGATGGGCGTGCCGATCGCGCGCTGCGAGCTGCTCGACGCGCATGCCATCCGCGCCGTCAACCGCCACAGCAAGCTCGACCTGGCCGAGCAGCCGATGCTGCTGATGGAGTTCCACGGCAGCGAGGCCGGCGTCAAGGAGCAGGCCGAGATCGTGCAGGAGCTGGCGGCTGAGTTCGGTGGCGGCGGCTTCCAGTGGGCCACCACGCCCGAGGCGCGCACCAAGCTGTGGACGGCGCGCCACCAGGCGTATTTCGCGGCGCTGCAGATGCGCCCGGGCTGCCGCTGCCAGAGCAGCGACACCTGCGTGCCCATCTCCAAGCTCGCCGAGAGCATCAACGAGAGCGTGTCCGAGGCCGAGGCGAGCGGCATCCCGTACTGGATCGTCGGCCACGTGGGCGACGGCAACTTCCACCTGAGCTACCTGATGGACCCCGACGACGCGGCCGAGCACGCGGCGGTGGAACGGCTGAACGTGCTCATGGTGGAACGCGCCATCCGCCTGGGCGGCACCTGCACCGGCGAGCACGGCATCGGGCTGCACAAGATGGGCTATCTGGTGCAGGAAGCCGGCGAGGGCACGGTGGCGCTGATGCGCAGCGTGAAGCAGGCGCTGGACCCGAAGAACATCATGAACCCGGGCAAGGTGTTCCGGGCTTGAGGGCCTGCGCAGCGGAGCCGCCTCAGGGCTGAGGCGCCGGCACGCTGAAGCGCTTGGTGACCTCGCCCTTGCCATTGGTGCTTTCGAGCTGCACGCCAAAGCCCCAGAGGCGTGCCACGTGCTTCAGCACCTCGGCGGCGGTGTCGTGCAGCGGGCGGTCGTTGTGCTGGTAGTGGCGCAGCGTGAGGCTGCGGTCGCCGC
>JBIJAP010000192.1:0-6956 GCA_044345715.1 Rubrivivax sp. | reverse complement strand
CAGTGACGCCGGCAGCAGCATCTCTTGCTCCGGTTCGTAGGGGCGGTAGCTCATGCTCCATAAACGTCTGCACGGCGTGCGGCGATGTCAGGGACTTCCCTTCTGCCGCCCACGCTCCTAGGCGCGCTCCTGGCGCCATTCAGGCACCGACGGCGACGGCCACGCTGTCACAAGCGGTTCACGGCCCGGCAACAGACTCCGCCTCAGCCCCTTTGCTGACTGCCCGAGAACCGTCATGTCGCCCACGCCACGCCGCAGAGACTTCATCTTCCAGCTGGCCGCCGTGTCGGCAGCCCTCGGCGGCACGGCCGCGCTCTCGGGTTGCGGCGGTGACGACTTGGTGCCCGAGTTCCTGTATGGCGTGGCCAGCGGCGACCCGCTGTCCGATCGCGTGATCCTGTGGACACACGCCCGCTGCCCCAACGACGACATCGCTGTCGTGCTGCGCTGGGAAGTGGCCGAAGACGCCGCCTTCGCCACGCTCGTGGCCTCGGGCGACATCACCGCCAGCAGCGCCACCGGGCACACCGCCAAGGTCGACGCCACCGGCTTGGCGCCCGGCCGCAGCTACTACTACCGGTTTCGCTCCGACGGGGCCCGTTCCCCCGTGGGCCAGACCCGCACGTTGCCCACCACCACCAGCGAGGTCAGCCTGGCGGTGATGAGCTGCTCCAACTACCCGGCGGGCTACTTCAACGTCTACGCCGACGTGGCGCGCAGCGGTGTGCAGTTTGCGCTGCACCTCGGCGACTATCTCTACGAATACGACGCCGCCGGCTACGCCTCGGCTGGCGCTGCAGCGCTCGGGCGCACGTCGCAGCCCGCCAACGAACTGCTCTCGCTGGCCGACTACCGCCGCCGCCACGCCCAGTACAAAAGCGACGCCGACGCCAAGACGCTGCACGCGCGCATGCCGATGATCGCCGTGTGGGACGACCACGAGATCGCCAACGATGCCTGGAAGGACGGTGCCGAGAACCACAGCCCCGCCACCGAAGGCAGCTGGGCGGCACGGCGTGCGGCCGCGCTGCAGGCCTACCACGAGTGGATGCCCATCCGCACCGGCGCCGACACGGCGCGCATCTACCGCAGCTTCAATATCGGCAATCTCGTGCACCTGCACATGCTCGATGCCCGGCTGGTGGGCCGCGACGAGCAGATCAGCATCGGCGCGCTCGCCGGCCTGGCCGGCCCTGCGGCACAGGCGGCGGCCACGGCCGCTTATGCATCACCCACGCGCCAGATGCTGGGCAGCGAACAGCAGGCCTGGCTGCAAGGGCAGCTGGCCGGCAGCACGGCCACCTGGCAGGTGCTGGGCCAGCAGGTGCTGATGGGGCGCATGGAGTTCCCGGTGTCGGTGCTGTCGGCGCTGAACAGCACCGACACCAGCCCGGCGGCGGTGGCTGCGGGTGCGGCAGCCGTCACGGCCTACCTCACGGCCAAGGCCACGCCAGCGGCCTTGCGCACGCCCACGCAGGCAGCGCTGATGAACCCGGCGCTGAACCCGTTGCTGGGCTACAACCTCGACGCTTGGGACGGCTACCTCGCGGCGCGCGAAACCCTGCTGGCCACCGCGCGGCAACTGGGCAAGAAGCTGGTCACGCTGGCCGGCGACACGCACAACGCCTGGCACAGCAATCTCACGCTCAAGGGCCTGGCCGACCCCGCCCTGGCGGGTGTGAAGGTGGGCGAGGAGTTCGCCACCAGCAGCGTCAGCTCACCGGGCCTGGAGTCCTACCTGCCGCTGCCCACGCCGCAGGTGAAGGCCATCTTCGAGGGGGTGGTCGACGATCTGAACTGGATCGACCCGTCGCGCCGCGGCTACCTGAAAATGCGCTTCACGGCCGCCGAGGCCGTGGGTGAGTGGGTGTTCATCGACACCATTGCGAGCCGCAACTACACCGCCCTGGTGGGACACACGGCGCGCTACACCGGCTGAAGCCGCACCAGCGTGGCCCGCATGGCAAGCACTGCGCTGCCATGAAGACTTGCGTGGGCTGGGGACACGGTCCCGGCGTGTCGAAATCGAAGCCAGCGGCCGCCAGCCCGCCTATGCTTCGCGCCGCGCCGAAACCCGGAGTCCCATGTCCTCTGCCTCCTCTGCCTCCGCTACCAACGAATCCCGCACGATCTTCGACACGCCCATCGTGGCCCCGATGCTGAAGCGCCTGTCGCTCGGCTGGCTGCGTGTGCGCGGCTGGCAGGTGCAGGGCGCGCTGGCGCCGCAAGCCGCGCGCTCGGTGGTGATCGCCGCACCGCACACCAGCAACTGGGATCTGCCCTACACGCTGATGGCGGCCTTTGCGCTGGGCATGCACATCCGCTGGATGGGCAAGGCCAGCCTGTTCCGCGGGCCGGCCGGGCCGGTGATGCGCTGGCTCGGCGGCATCGCGGTCGACCGCTCGCGCAACACCGGCCTCGTGGCCGCCTCGGCGGCGGCTCTGGCGCAGGCCGACGGCGCGCTGCAGCTGGTGGTGCCGCCCGAGGGCACGCGCGGCCGCACGCGGCACTGGAAGACGGGCTTCTGGCATATCGCCCGCGAGGCCCGCGTGCCCGTCGTGCTGGCCTATCTCGATTACGAGCGCCGCGTCTGCGGCCTCGGGCCGCTGCTGTGGCCGGGTGACGATGTCGAGGCCGACATGGTCACTGTGAAGGCGTTCTACGCGCCCATCAAGGGGCTGCGGCCCGATCTGTTCGACCAGAGCTGAGCCGCAGCTCCCGCAGTCGGCGGCTCAGCGCACCGTGCCCACCGTGGCCCGCGTCAGCGCGCCGGGGCTGTAGGCCAGGTAGGGCCGCGACACGGCCTTCACATCGAGCACGGCGCCGGTGTGCGTGCTGCCGAGCGTGGGGCCCGTCCAGACCAGGCGGCACTGGCCGTTGGCGGCCGTCTGGCAACCCAAGATCTGCAGGCCCACGACACGGCTGCCGCTGTGGATGCTGAGCTGCGCCTGCACCAGCGCGCCGGCCACCGGGGCGCGCTGGGCGTCGGTGAGCGTCACGTAGAAGTGCGGCGTCCACTGCGCGGAGTTCGCGGCCGGCCGCACCATGGTGCCAGTGAGCGCCGACACCGTGGCCACCGGCGCCGCCGGCTGCACCGCCTGCGCGTAGCGCACGCCGTTGCCGGCGTCGGCCATGTTCGTGCCGCTGAGCCCGGTGACGGCGAAGCCGATCCTCGGCATCGCACCCCAGGGCGCAGCGGCGCTGGTGATGCTGCAACGGCCGTCGGCAGCCGTGGTGCAGCTCACTTCGGCCATCATGTGCGAGTAGCGGCCGCCCACACGCGCGCCGGCCACGGCGGCGCCCTGGGCGTTGAGCACCTGCACGGTGGCGGTGGTGGACCACAGGCCCACGGCGGGCACGGCCGTGCTCAGGGTGATGCTGGCCGGGCGCACCGACACGTTGGCCGGCGGCGGGGGTGGCGGCGTCGGCGTCGGCGTGGTGGTGCTGGCCTCGCCGGCGAAGAGCATGGCGCGTGTCGTTGAGCCGGTGACGCCGAGCACGAGGTTCGGCGTGGCGTCCTGCAGCAGGCGTGTGCGCACCTGGGCCGCGGTGGCCGTGGGCTGGGCCTGCAGCAGCAGCGCGGCGGCGCCCGCGGCGTGGGGCGCGGCCATCGAGGTGCCGTTCATCGCCACCACGGCCGTGGCCGATGCGATGCCGGCCGACGCGATATTGGTGCCCGGCGCCCACAGCGCCACGCAGTTGCCGGTGTTCGAGAACGAAGCCTTGGCGTCGGCGTTGTCGCTGGCCGCCACCGTCACCAGCCCCGTGGCGCGGCCGGGTGATTGCGTGCAGGCGTCGATGTTGCTGTTGCCTGCGGCCGCCACCACCGTGAAGCCGCTGGCCACCAGCCGCTGCGCCGCCGCATCGAGCGACGTGAAGGCCGGGCCGCCCAGACTCATGTTCACGACGGCGGGGCGGGTGCCGTTGGCAGCAATCCAGTCCAGGCCGGCGAGCACGCCGGTGCTGGCACCGCTGCCGCGGCAATCGAGCACGCGCACGGGCACGATGCTGGCGCCCGGGGCCACGCCCAGCGTCTGGCCGGCCACCGTGCCGGCGACGTGGGTGCCGTGGCCATGGCAGTCGCGCGTGCCCTGGCCGTCGTTGACGGCGCTGAAGCCGCTCTTCAGCCGCGTGCCGAACTGGTTGTGGGCACTGACGCCGGTGTCCACCACATAGGCCGTCACGCCCTGGCCGGTGCGGGTGTGGCGAAACAGGTTGTCGAAGGCGCGGGCGCGCTGGTCGATGCGGTCCACGCCCCAGGCGCGGGCGTCCAGCGAGCGGGCCGTGCTGGCCTGCTCGATGGCGAGCGGACGGTCGAGCTCGACCGCGTCGACCGCCGGGTTGCGGGCGAGCTCATCGGCCACCGTCTGCGCCTGGCTCCAAGGCACGCTGACGACGAAGCCCTCAAGCGCATGCGCGTAGTGCTGGCGCACCGTGGCCGTGGGTGCGAGGCTGCGGATGGAGAGGGCCATCACGTCGTTGCTGGCGCTCACCACGGCATCGGCCTTGGCGGCCAGGTCGCGGGCGCGCTGCGCGGCGGCATCGCCGCCTTCACCGCTGCTGCTGCCGGCCATCGTGGCGCGGCCCATCGGCTGCACGGCCGCGGGGTTCATGCGCACGACGAGGCGCACCTCGCTGCCGCTGGCGTCACCGCTGATCGCAGCCTGCTCGGCCTGCACGGCGGCCTCGCGGCCGGGCGTCCACAGCACGAAGCGGCGCTCGGGCGTGGCGGCGGCGGTGTCGATTGGTTCGGCGGTGGTGGGAGCCACCGGGGTGTGATCGGCCCCGCCGCAGGCGGCCAGCAACAGCAAGGTGGCACACAGCGGCACGGTGCGCCATCGACGCGCCTCGGTGCGCGGGCTGATGTTCAGGGGGCGGAGGGGGGTGTTCGGCTGGCTCATGTCGCGTTGCGGTAGTTGCAAAGGCGAGGGCCTGACCGATCAGCGTGTGCATGGTCCACCCTGGGTGGGTGGCACATGCGGGTCGGCATGAAGCCGGCCGCGCTGGCAACCCCGCTACCGTGGCACTGACGTGCTGTAGGCCGGAGGCTTTGCGTCCCGGCCTTTCGACCGGTTTGCCCTCGAGACGCGACTGTATCCGTGTGTTGCAGATCGCGCCTGGGCTTGGTCGTGAACGACTCCACGCCCGGGCCGCTGGCGCGCCTGCTCACTCACTGCTTCGGCCCTTCGCCCAGCCGCCGACCCAGCCCGACGGCGTAGGGCGCCGCCCGCGCCGCCAGCATCGGGTCGGGCCCGCCCTCCACGCCCTTGGGCAGCAGGATGGGGTTGTAGGTGATGGTGAGGCAGGCGCCGGTGGCATCGGGCGCCACGGCGGTGATGCGCAGCCGGCCCAGGTTGGCCTTCTTGCGCTCGGCCGGCAGCGGCACGATGGCGCTGTCGAGCCGGTCGCCAGGTTCGGCCAGCTGCAGCATGAAGTCGAAGGCCACGTTGCCGGCCGCCACGCGCTCGCGCAGATCAGCGAACAGGAAGCTCGGGCCCTTGGCCTTGGCCTCGTCGTCGGTGAGGCCCCGGGTGCCGCCCACGGGCTCGAAGACCCACTTGCCCCACTGTTTGGCGCCGCGCGCGTTGACGAAACCGAAGCTGTGCACGCCCCAGTAGTTGACGCTGCCGAAACTGGCCGGCACCGGCTGCCCGGCGAAGTAGCGGCCCTGCAGCAGCACCTCGGGGTTGGCGTCGGCGAAGGCCTTCACCGTGGCCGCGTCGGGCATCTTGGTCGCCAGGTCGGGGCGCAGGCTCTCGAGACGGCCGATGAACTGCTCGGGCGTGGCCGCGCCGAAGATCGGCGCGGAGATGTTGCCCATCTGCCAGATCTCGCCGTCGGGCAGGTTGAACTGCAGCGCCAGGTTGCGCTGGGTCTTGCCGTTGTCGGGCGCGTTCGGGTTGGCGCCGCCGACCGAGAAGCGCACGATCACCGGCACCGGCCGGCCGCTGAAGGCCGATGCCGTCGAGAGCGCGCGGCCCTCGGCACTGCCGATGAACTCGCCGGTGGCGCACACGCCCTTGGCGCCGGAGCGCCGGAAGCCCTCGTGCTTGCCGAAGCTCGATTCAAAGGCGTCGACGAAGCGGTTGGGGTCGACCTGCGCCTGTGCCGGCAGGGCCAGCAAGTTCAGCACAGAAACTGCGGCGAGGGCGGCCAGCGAGGCGTGGGGAGGGTGGCTCATGGGGTCTCCGGTGGGGGCGTGAAGCAACGGCTTGATGCCCAGTCGCGATGAGCGGTGATTGGTTACACAGGCCCGATGTGCCGAGCCTGGCGGTGGCATGCGCGCGCCGCGGGTCAGCGCAGGCGCAGCACGCGCCCGAACGGCGCCGCCGCCAGGTGCGCCTCGTCGGCACCCGGCGGCACGGCCCAGATCAGCGTGCCAGGCGGGCGGTGGCGGGCCGGGCCGTCGAGGTCGGTGAGCACCACGGTGATGTCGGGGCGGTGGCGCGAGGCCTCTTCGAGCAGCGGCGTGAAGTCGGTGCCGCCGCCCCCAGCGATGCCGGACTCGAGGCCCCAGACCTGCAGCTCGCGCAGGCCGACGCGGCCGGCGCGCAGCTCGTGCACGGCGCGCACGGCGTCGTCGCCCACGATCACCGTCATCGGTGCGTCCAGGCGCCGCGTCAGCGCCGCCAGTTCGGCGGCGAACCGCGCGAGCAGCGGCTCGTCGATGCTGCCGCTCACATCGAGCACCAGCACCAGGCGCGGCACGCGGCGCGCATGCGGGAGGCCCGGCTGCCACGGCAGCCGCCCGCGCGCCGGCCGGCCGACGCGGCCCTGGTTGGCGAGCCAGCTGCGCGCCGGGCGCGAGGGGTTCTCGGCCAGCCGCGGCGCCAGCGCACGCGCCACCTGCGTGCGCAGCACCTGCTCCCAGGGCGTGTGCACCTGGGGCAGGTCGCGCGGCAAGGTGCGCAGGAGGGAGAAGGCGCCGTCGCCGCTGTGGCCGCGCAGCAGCCGCT
>JBIJAP010000191.1:0-6959 GCA_044345715.1 Rubrivivax sp. | reverse complement strand
ATCGACGGCGCGCGGCACGCGGCGGCGGTGATCAAGCTGCTCGTCACGCGGCTGCGCCGGGCGTGGCCTGACACGCGCTTCATCGTGCGTGCGGACTCGGGCTTTTGCCGTCGAAGGCTGCTGCAGTGGAAGTGGCCGAGGCCGCTCTGGCAGACGCCTACCGGGCCAGCGGCAGCAAGCAGCGGCTGATCGGCGAGTTCAGCTACGCCGCCAAGAGTTGGCCCCACGAGCGGCGCGTGATCACGCGGCTGGAGTACGGTGAGCAAGGCACCAACCCGCGCTTCGTCATCGCCATCCTCGGCATCGGGGCCGGCTTGGCCTTGCCTTCGTACCAAGACCGAGACATCCGAGCGCAAGTTGCTGAGGGCCTCGCGCTCGCTGACATGGCCAAACAGGCCATCGCCGCTGAGCAAGCGCGCAGCGGCAAACTGCCGGCCGATAACGCCGCGGCGGGCCTACCCCCAGCCGATCGCATCGTCGGCAACTACGTTTCGTAGCTTGGCGGTGGAGGGCGGTGCCGTGCAAATCAGTTTCGGCCAACTGTCCAACCGCAACTTGGCGGGCAAAGTGCTGAGCCTCCGCCCGGCTATGCTGCCTGCCTACAAGCAGGTTCCCATCGCTTGGGTATGTGGCCAAGCCAGCGTTCCTCCAACGATGATCGCTGAGGGCAGTAATCGCACCACACTGCCCGGCCCGCATCTTCCGGTGGAGTGCCGCGGCGAGCCGGCTACGTGAGGCAAGAGCGCTGGACCCACCGTGGTTCGTAGCGGTAGAGCGCCACAGCAGCGTCGGCAGCGGCAGATCCAGCACGATCAGGTCAGGCACCGGCAGGGCGGCCGGGCTGCGGCGGGGACGAGCAGGCGGCGGGGGGGCACAGCGAGAACGAATCCGGGGCCGCAGGGCGCCGGATGGCGCCAACGCCCAGCCGGCCCTCGGACGGGTTCATCCCGGGAAATCGACGGTTCATCGCAGGGGTTCGCCGGCCGCCCCCGGGCCGTGAAAGAGTCCGCACCCGGGAGACGGCGCACCCCGCGCCGCAAGGAGCCTTCGCGATGCTTTCCATCCGCGGACTGACGCACGAGTACACCCCGGGCACGCGCGCCCTCGACGGCGTGGACCTGGACATCCCGCCAGGCATGTTTGGCCTACTCGGGCCCAACGGCGCCGGCAAGTCGTCGCTGATGCGCTGCATCGCCACGCTGCAGTCGCCCACCGAGGGCTCGATCCGCTTCGCCGCCCCCGGCGGTGCGCCCATCGACGTGCGGCGCGAGCCCGAGGCGCTGCGCCGCTGCCTGGGCTACCTGCCGCAGGACTTTGGTGTCTACCCGCGCGTCTCGGCCGCCGAGCTGCTCGACCACCTGGCCGTGCTCAAGGGCGTGGCCGGCGGCGGCGAGCGGCGCGACACGGTGGAGCAGCTGCTGCGGCAGGTCAACCTCTGGGACGTGCGCAAGCGCCCCGTGGCCGGCTTCTCCGGCGGCATGCGGCAGCGCTTCGGCATCGCGCAGGCGCTGATCGGCAACCCGCAGCTCATCATCGTCGACGAGCCCACTGCCGGCCTCGACCCCGAGGAGCGCAACCGTTTCAACAACCTGCTGGCCGAGATCGGGCAGAGCGTGGTGGTGATCCTGTCGACGCACATCGTCGACGACGTGGCCGACCTGTGCCCCCGCATGGCCGTGATGGCCGGCGGGCGCATCGTCGCGCAGGGCGAGCCGCGCGCACTGATGGCCGGCCTGGAGGGGCGCGTCTGGGCGCGCGCGGTCGAGCGCGACGAGGTCGAGGGCTGGCGCGAGCGCGCCACCGTCATTGCCACGCGGCTGCGCGAGGGCCGCACGCTGCTGCGCGTGCTGGCCGACACCGCGCCGGGCGCCGGCTTCGAACCCGTGCCGGCGTCGCTGGAGGACGTGTACTTCGCCACGCTGGCCGCGGTGCGCTCGCCGCAGCCGGCGGCGGCTCACTGAACGGGGGCCGCGTCATGTTCGCCTCGGTCGCCGCGTTCGAGCTGCGCCTGCTGCTGCGCAGCCCGGTGTTCTGGATCGGCTTCGCGATCTTCCTCCTGCTCGCCTTCGGCTCGATCACGGTCGACGGCATCCAGTTCGGTTCCGCCGGCAACGTGCGGCTGAACGCCCCCTTCGCCATCGCGCAGACGCTGGCAGTGATGTGCGTCTTCGGCATCTTCGTGGCCACCGCCTTCGTGGCCGGCGCGGTGATCCGCGACGACGAGACCGGTTTCGCCCCGCTGGTGCGCAGCACGCGCGTCGGCAAGCCGGCCTACGTGCTGGGCCGCTTCGTCGGCGCCAGCGCCGCGGCGCTGCTGGTGATGACCTCGGTGCCGCTGGGCATGGCGCTGGGCGCGCTGATGCCCTGGCTGGACCCGGAGCGCATCGGCCCGAACGAGCCGCTGCACTACCTGACGGCCTACGCGGTGTTCGTGGTGCCGACCATGCTGGTGGTGTGCGCCGCGTTCTTCGCGCTGGCCACGGCCACGCGCAGCCTGATGTGGACCTACATCGGCGCAGTGGCGGCGCTGGTGGGCTTCATCGTCTCGCGCGCCTTGCTGAGCGACCCGGCGCTCGACACCGTCAGCGCCTGGACCGACCCCTTCGGCCTGTCGGCGCTGTCGCTGGCCACCAAGTACTGGACGGCGGCGGAGCGCAACTCGATGCTGCCGCCGCTGGCGGGCGTGCTGCTGGGCAGCCGGCTGTTGTGGCTGGGGGTGGCGGGGGCGCTGCTGCTGCTGGCCTACGGGCTGTTCCGCATGGATGGCGCGCCGCTGCTGCGCCGGCGTGCGCGGCCCGCGGCCGTGGCCGCGCCCGCGGCGGCACCCACGGCCGCGGCGGTGGCGCCGGCGGCGCTGCCGGCGCCGCGCCCCGAGGCTGCGCGCGGCACGCAGTTCCTGGCGCTGGCACGCTTCGACGCGCGCTTCGTGTTCCGCAGCCCGGCGTTCTTCGTGCTGCTGGCCATCGGCGTGCTCAACGCCTGGGGCGGGCTGTGGTACGCCAGCGAGCTCTACGGCACCGAGGTCTACCCCGCGACGCGGCTGATGGTGCAGGCGCTGGAGGGCTCGTTCACCATCATCCCGGTCATCATTGCCGTCTTCTATGCTGGCGAGCTGGTGTGGCGCGACCGCCAGCAGCGCATGCACGAGATCGTCGACGCCACCGTGGCGCCCGACGTCGTGCACCTGCTGCCCAAGGTGGCGGCCATCGTCGGCGTGCTGCTGGCGTGCAGCGTGGTCTCGGTGCTCACCGCGGTGGTGGTGCAGCTGGTGCGCGGCTACACGCAGTTCGAGTGGCTGAACTATGCCGTCTGGTACGTGCTGCCGCAGACCGTGGCGGCCAGCCTGCTGGCCGTGCTGGCGGTGTTCGTGCAGACGCTGGTGCCGCACAAGATGATCGGCTGGGCGGTGATGCTGTTGTACGTGGTGAGCTCGGTGGCGCTCACGGCTGCCGGCTTCGAGCACAACCTCTACCAGTACGCCGGCTCGCCGCCGGTGCCCCTGTCGGACATGAACGGGCAGGGCCACTTCTGGGTGGCGCGCGCCTGGTTCCAGGCCTACTGGGGCGCTTTCGCGCTGGTGCTGCTGGTGCTGGCCCTGCTGCTGCGCCGGCGCGGCGCCGAAACGCGCCTGAAGCCGCGCCTTGCGCGCCTGCCGCAGCGCCTGCGCGGGCCGGCGGGCGCGGTGCTGGGCTCGGCCGCGCTGGCCTGGGTGGGGCTGGGCGGCTGGATCTTCTACAACACCAACGTGCTCAACGAGTACCAGCCGCGCCGCGACGCCGAGGCGAGGACCGCCGCCTACGAGCGCGCACTGCGCGGCTACGAATCGCGGCCCACGCCGAAGGTGCGCGAGGTGACGCTGAAGGTGGAGCTGTTCCCGCGCGAGCGCCGCGCGCTCACCGAGGGCAGCTACGTCGTCGAGAACCACACCCGCGAGCCGATGACCGAGCTGCACGTGCGCTGGGAGCCGGGGCTGAAGATGCGGGCGCTGGAGCTGCCGGGCGCGACGCTGGCGCGCGAGTACCCCGAGCACCGATACCGCGTGCTGCGGCTGGAGCCGGCGCTGCAGCCGGGCGAGCGGCGCACGCTGGGCTTCCGCACCGAGCTGGCCGACATCGGCTTCCGCAACGGTGCCGGGCAAACGCGCATCGTCGACAACGGCAGCTTCCTGAACAACTTCGAGGTGGCCCCGATCCTGGGCATGGACCACACCGGGCTGCTCGAGGACCCCAACACGCGCCGCAAGCAGGGCCTGGAGCCCGAGCTGCGCATGCCCCGGCTTGAGGACCCGACCGCCAGCGCCCACCACTATCTGCGCCGCGACAGCGACTGGGTGCAGGCCCGGCTGACGCTGGTGACCGACGCCGACCAGATCCCGGTGGCGCCCGGCGCGGTCGTCAGCGACACCACGGCCGGCGGCCGGCGCACGCTGGTCACGCGCACCGAGGCGCCGATCCAGCACTTCTTCAGCCTGCAGTCGGGGCGCTACGAGGTGGCCACGCGCCAGCATCAGGGCGTGGAGCTCAGCGTCTACCACCTGCCGCGCCATGCCTGGAACGTGCCGCGCATGCTCGACGCGATGGCCGCGTCGCTGGACGTCTACAACCGCGCGTTCTCGCCATACCAGTTCCGCCAGGCGCGCATCGTGCAGTTCCCGGCCTATGCCGACTTCGCGCAGGCCTTCGCCGCCACCATGCCCTACTCCGAGGGCGTGGGCTTCCTGATGCGGCACGAGGACCCCGACAAGATCGACATGGTCACCTACATCACGGCGCACGAGATGGCGCACCAGTGGTGGGCGCACCAGGTCATCGGCGCCGACCGTCAGGGCTCGACCTTCCTGTCGGAGAGCTTTGCCCAGCACGGCGCGCTGCTGGTGATGGAGAAGCTCTACGGCCGCGAGCAGATCCGCCGTTTCCTGAAGTACGAGCTCGACCGCTACCTGCGTGCCCGCGGCAGCGAGCGGCTGGAGGAGCTGCCGCTGGCGCGCGTGGAGAACCAGCCGTACATCCACTATCAGAAGGGCACGCTGGCGATGTATTGGCTGCGCGAGGTGGTGGGCGAGGCGGTGGTCAACCGCGCGATGCAGCGCCTGATCGAGCTGCACGCCTTCAAGCCGGCGCCGTACCCGAGCTCGCTGGACTTCCTGCGCCTGCTGCGCGAGGAGGCCGGCCCCGCCCACGACGCGCTGATCACCGACCTGTTCGAGCGCATCGTGCTGATGGACGTGCGCGTGGCCGACGCGCAGGCCCGGCGCCAGGCCGACGGCCGCTGGGCGCTGACGCTGACGGTGCAGGCCCACAAGCGCGTGGCCGACGGCCGCGGCGTCGAGACCGAGGAGCCGCTGGACGAGCCCTTCGACGTGGGCGTGTTCACCGCCGAGCCGGGCCGTCCGGGCTTCAAGCCCGCCGACGTGCTGCTGATGCAGCGCCAGCGCCTGAAGAGCGGCGAGCAGCGGCTGACGCTGCTGCTCGACCGCGAGCCCGTCTTCGCTGGCGTCGACCCGTACAACATGCGCATCGACCGCAACAGCGACGACAACGTGCGTCGCGTGGACGTGGCGCCCTGAAGACGGGCGGGCCGCGTCCTGTGCGTGGCGGGCGGGGGTGCGCCCGCCCTCAGGAGACCGACAAACCGACTGTGTGCTTTCTGGCACAAAAGCGGTACCTGGTGGTGGTTGCCTTCCCGGCATAAGCACTCGCCAGGCCAGAGTGCTAATATTTGTGGAACCTTCTGCCCGCGGAGGGCCTCCGAGAGACCATGAACACGCTACCGTCCACCGCCGTTGCCGTCCGAGACCCCTGGTCGCTGGTGCCGCCGCTTGGCAACCTCGACGCGTACGTCTCGGCCGTCAACCGCCTGCCGCTGCTCAGCCCTGCCGAAGAGGGCGATCTGGCCCGTGCGCTGCGCGACCGCGGCGACGTTCAGGCTGCCGGCCGCCTGGTGCTGAGCCACTTGCGCCTGGTGGTGAGCATCTCGCGCCAGTACATCGGCTACGGGCTGCCGCAGGGCGACCTCATCCAGGAAGGCAACGTCGGCCTGATGAAGGCCGTGAAGCGCTTCGACCCGGAGCAGGGCGTGCGGCTGGTGAGCTACGCCATGCACTGGATCAAGGCCGAGATCCACGAGTACATCCTGAAGAACTGGCGCATGGTCAAGGTCGCCACGACCAAGGCGCAGCGCAAGCTGTTCTTCAACCTGCGCTCGATGAAGCAGGCGCTGAAGGCCGACGCCGGTGAAGACGCCTCGGCCGAGACCTTCCGCAACACGCTGACGCCGGCAGAAGTGGCCCAGGTCGCCCGCGAGCTCAAGGTCAAGCCCGAGGAAGTGATCGAGATGGAAACGCGGCTGGCCGGTGGCGACACCGCGCTGGAGCCGCAAACCGACGACGGCGAGGAGAGCTACGCGCCGATCGCGTACCTGGCCGACGACAGCGACGAGCCCACGCAGCGCATCGAGGCCCTGCACCGCGACTGGCTCGCCGGCGACGGCATTGCGCAGGCGCTGCAGGTGCTCGACGCGCGCAGCCGCCGCATCGTCGAGGAACGCTGGCTCAAGGTGCGCGACGACGGCCATGGCGGCATGACGCTGCACGAACTGGCCGCCGAGTTCGGCGTCAGCGCCGAGCGCATCCGCCAGATCGAAGTGGCCGCGCTCAAGAGAATGCGCAAGGCGCTTCAATAGGCCCCACGCTCCCTACCGGTCGCTGCCCCCCGAGGGGGCTCTGGCAGCAGACCGGCAAAGCCGGATCTGCGCCAGCGACTGGGCCGTGATCAGCCCGCCGGCTTCTCGGCCAGCAGGATCTTCAGGTCGTGCGCCAGCGACTCCGCACCGCTGCCGTAGCGCGTGAACAGGCGGATCTTGCCGGCGGCGTCGAACACGTAGCTGCCGGCGGTGTGGTCGACGGTGTAGCTGGTGTCGGTCTTGCCCGGCACCTTGTTGTAGAAGACCTTGAAGTGCCT
>JBIJAP010000190.1:0-6973 GCA_044345715.1 Rubrivivax sp. | reverse complement strand
CGCGAGTCGGCGCCGCCGCCGGCCCCTCCGGCCCCCACGCCGGAAGACGTGCTGCTGCTGCGCGAAATCCGCGACAGTCTGCGCAAGGCGTAAGCGACTGCAAACACCCGGGCACCACACCGGATCACCGCTGGAGGGGCCCGGCTTTTGCAGCCCTCGCTGCCACTGCGTTGCCGCATACTCGGCGATCCCCGTCCGGGGCCGTTTCCACCGATGAAGCCCAACCCCCTGCACCGCCTGCCCGCGCCGCTTGAAGCCGCGATCCAGAGGCTCAAGCTCACGGCCCGTGAGGCCTGCGAGCGCACGATCGAAAGCCTGGGGCTGGCCGCACTGGAGGCCACCCGCGTCTATCAGCGCGACCGTCTTCTCGCGGCGCAGTTCGAGCTCAACCGCAAGTCGGCGGTCTTCATCCTCACCTTCAACGACGCCTTTGACGAACGGCTGCTGCGCGAGCTCGGCGCCGCGGCCGCGGCGGCCGACACCGGCATGCCGACCACCACCAGCTGGGCAGCACTGAGCCTGGTGGAGGACAGGGAAGTCGAGGCGCAGATCACCGCCGACCGCTTCGCGATGGAGGTCGCACACGCCTGCGAGTGGGAACTGCGCGAGCTCGACGGCTTCGTCGCCACCGTTCTGGCCGATGCCCAGGGGGCCGCCGGCGGCATGGCCGAGGGCGGCCGTGAGTGCAACCCGCTGCGCCCCGAGCTCGTCGGCCACGGCATGGTGCGCGGCCTTGAGGCGGTCACCACGGAGACCGACACGCGCAAGCGGCTGCTCGCGGAGCTCAGCCGCTCGCTGTCGGGCCTGCTGCGGCCGGCCTATGCCGGCATCGTGTCGGATTTCCGCCGCGCCGGCGTGCAGCCCTTCGGCCTGCAGGTTCGCCACCGCGCGAGCCAGCTCCCAGCTGGCATGCCGGACCCCGGCACCGACAGCCAGCAGGGCACGGCAGCCGAAGCCAGCCGCTCGGGCGCGGGCTTTTCGCCATCGGGTGCCCCACAACAACCCAGACGCCAAGACGCGGGCCGCACGGGCTTCGCGCCGTCGACGCGAGGCAACAGCCTGGGCGGCCGCGGCGGCACGCCGCTGGGCCAGGTCGACCCGGGGCTGATGCACCTGATGCGGCGCATCGCATTCACCGAGCCGCCGCTGCACACCGGCCCCGGTGGCGACACCAGGGGCGGCTCGTCGTTCAACGGCGCCTACGACGGTGGCTCGGCGCCGCTGCCCAACCTGATCCACCTGCACCGCGACGAGCTGCGGCAGGCCTCGAACGGGGCGCTCGATCACCTGGTGATCGACGTCATCGGCTTCCTTTTCGACCAGATTCTGGCCGACCCCAAGGTGCCGCCACAAATGGCGCGCCTGATCGCGCGACTGCAGCTCCCGGTGCTGCGCGCCGCGCTGGGCGACTCGACCTTCTTCTCCTCGCGCAAGCACCCAGTGCGGCGCTTCGTCAACCGCATCGCCTCGCTCGGCGCAGCCTTCGAGGACTTCGACGACGCCGCGGCGCGCGACTTCCTGGCGAAGGCCGAGGCCCTGGTCGGCGAGGTCGTCGCCGGCGACTTCGACCACATCGAACTCTACGAGCAGAAGCTGAAGGCGCTCGAGGCCTTCGTCGGCGAGCAGGCGCAGCAGGGTCTGCAGGGCGATGCGGCGCGGCTGCTGTCGGAACGCGAGGACGAGCTGCGCCTGCGCGCCCTGTACGCCGACCGCCTGAGCAGCGAGCTGCGCGACCTCACCGGCCCGGCCTTCGTGCGCGACTTCATCGCCCGCACCTGGAGCCAGGTGCTGATGCGCGCCACGGCAGTGAAGACGCCCGAAGGCGGCCCCGACGGCGCGCTGGTGCAGAAGTTCCGGCGCGCGGCGCGCGAGCTGGCGATGTCGGTGCAGCCCAAGCCCACGCGGGCGCACCGCAAGGCCTTCCTCGCCGCGCTGCCCAAGCTCATGCAGGAGCTTACCGAGGGCATGAACCTCATCGGCTGGCCCGAGGGCGAGCGGCGCGCCTTCTTCGGCCAGCTGATGCCGGCGCACGCCCAGGCGCTGAGGGCGCCGCCCGTCCGGCCGCTGGACCTGAACCTGATGGCGCTCCGCGTCGAGGGTGCGCTCGAGCGGCCGACGCCCTCGCACGAGGACCTGAAGGCGATGTCGCCGTCGGCGCTGCCGGTGCTGAGCGAGGAGCTCGTGCTGCCGTCACTGTCGGCCGGCGACGCCGAGCGCATGGGCCTGGTCTCCGAGCAGTCGGTCGACTGGAACGGCACCGTCGACATCGACCTCGGCTCGCTGGCCGATGCGGGCGAGCGGGCCGCCGCGCAAGGCGGCACCGCGCGGCCGATGGCCCCGGGCATCCCGGGCATCGCCGACGCGGCCGAGCCGGTGCAGGGCCGCGAGCTGGCCGACTCGGTGCAGATCGGCTTCGCTTACCAGATGCAGCTGCATGACCAGTGGCAAAAGGTGCGCCTGGCGCACGTGAACAGCGGGCGCAGCTTCTTCATCTTCACGCACGGCGGGCGCCACCAGAAGACGGTGTCGCTCACCTACCGCATGCTGCAGCGCCTGTGCGAGAGCGGTCGCTTCCGCGCCTACGAGCAGGCCACCTTGATCGAGCGCGCCACCGAGCGCGCGCGGCGCCAGCTCGCCTCGCTGGGTGTCGCAGCCCGTTAGCTGGCGGGTGAGCTAGCGGGTCAGCTGGCGGGCCATCGCCAGCGCCGCCACCAGGCTGGCCGGGTCGGCCAGGCCCTGGCCGGCGATGTCGAACGCGGTGCCGTGGTCGGGGCTGGTGCGTACGAAGGGCAGGCCCAGCGTCACGTTGACGCCCTGCTCCACGCCGAGGTACTTCACCGGGATCAGGCCGTGGTCGTGCGTCATCGCCACCACGAGGTCGAACTCGCCGCGGCGGGCGCGCATGAACACGGTATCAGGTGCAAACGGGCCGTGGGCGTCGATGCCCTCGGCGCGGGCCGCCTGCACGGCCGGGCCAATGAAGCGCAGCTCTTCGTCGCCAAACAGGCCGCCCTCGCCGGCGTGCGGGTTCAGGCCCGCCACCGCGATGCGCGGCGCCGCCTGGCCCCAGCCGCGCGCCGCGGCGTGGGCGATGCGCAGAGTGGAGAGCACCGCCTCGAAGTCCAGCAGGTCGAGCGCACGCCGCAGCGAGACGTGGATGGTGACGAGCACCACGCGCAGCTCCGGGTTGGCCAGCATCATGCGAACCGGCGCGGGCACGGCACCCGCCGGGGTGGCCAACGCCTGCAGCATCTCGGTGTGGCCCGGGTAGGGCACGCCGGCGGCGGCCAGCGCTTCCTTGTGGATAGGCGCCGTCACCACCGCCGCGCCCTCGCCGGCCTGCACCCAGCGTACGGCAGCCTCGATGCAGCAGGCCGCCGCCGCGCCGGCCGTGGCCGACACCTGCCCCAGCGGCAGGCTGGCCAGGCCCGGCGGCAGGCTGGCTGGCTCGATGACGGGCAGGCAGCCGGGCGGCACCTCGGCCCGGTCCGCCGGCTGCTCGATGCGCGCGGTCATCGGCGCGCCCGCTTGGCGCAGCACCGCCACGTCGCCGATCACCACCGCGTCGGCCAGCTCGCCCTGCAGGAAGGCCTTGACGATGATCTCGGGGCCGATGCCGGCGGCATCGCCCAGGGTCACGAGCAGGGGCTTGATCGCCGCAGGGAGCATCGCCTTCATGCCGGATTCGGGATCTCGATGAAACGGTGCTCCAGCCCCAGCTCCGCGCACACCGCGGCGGCCAGCGCGGGCGCGCCGAAGCACTCGGTGGCGTGATGGCCGGCGGCGATGAAGGCCACGCCGGTTTCACGCGCCAGGTGGGCCTGCGGCTCGCTGATCTCGCCAGTGACGAAGGCATCGGCTCCGGCCGCGATGGCGTCCTCGAAGTAACCCTGTGCACCACCCGTGCACCAGGCGATGCGCGCCAGCGCCCGGCCATCACCAGGCACCACGGTAGGCGCTCGGGCGGGCGCGAGCGCCCGCACGCCGGCCACCAGCGCCGCCATTGTGTGCAGCGCCGCGGCCGGGCCGATGTAGCCGAGCTGCTGCTCGCCGAAGCGGGCGTCGGCCTCCAGGCCGAGCCGGCGGCCGAGCTGCGCGTTGTTGCCGAGCTCGGGGTGTGCGTCCAGCGGCAGGTGGTAGGCGAACAGGCTCACGTCGGCGCGCATCAGCCGCCGCACGCGTTCGCCCAGCCAGCCGGTGAGCCGGCCGTCCTGCCCGCGCCAGAACAGGCCGTGGTGCACCAGCAGCGCATCGGCGCCGTCGGCCAGCGCCGCGTCGATGAAATCCCGGCTGGCGGTGACGCCGGAAACGACGCGCCGCACCGAGGCACGCCCCTCGACCTGCAAGCCGTTCGGCCCATAATCCTTGAACTGCTCCGGGCGCAACACCGCCGCCAGGCGCGCCTCGAGTTCCTGCCGTGTCGTCATGCGGCGATTCTGAGGCCCGCTGCAGCACTTGCCGGCGCCGCCGGCCCCGATCCCGACACCTCGCCTGCCCTGCCCCATGCGCCGCCTCTGGCTCGTCTTCTCCCAGACCGTCACGGTGGCGGTGGCACTGCTGTTCGTGGTGCTCACCTTCAAGCCCGAATGGCTACCCGGCGGCCGCGTGCCGCTGGCGCTGCCGGCGCCGACGCTGATCCAGGCCGCCCCGGCCGCGCTGGCGGCCTCGGGCAGCACGGCCAGCTTCGCCGGCGCCGCGGCCCAGGCCGCACCGGCCGTGGTCAGCGTGATGGCCACCAAGCGCGGCACCACCGACCCGCACGCCAAAGTGCCTGGCTTCGAGGAGTTCTTCGGCAACAACGCGCAGCGCCGCCAGCTCGGCCTGGGCTCGGGCGTGATCGTCTCGCCCGAGGGCTACCTGCTCACCAACCACCACGTCATCGAAGGCGCCAGCGAGATCGAGGTGCAGCTCACCGACGGCCGCAGCACCACGGCCAAGGTCGTGGGCTCCGACCCCGAGACCGACATCGCGGTGCTCAAGATCGATCTGCCCGGCGCCCTGCCCGTGATGCGCCTGGGCGACGTGCGCGCGCTGCGCGTGGGCGACGCCGTGCTGGCCATCGGCAACCCTTTCAACGTCGGCCAGACCGTCACCGCCGGCATCGTGAGCGCGCTCGACCGCACCGGCGCAGGCTCGCAGTTCCAGAACTTCATCCAGACCGACGCCGCCATCAACCCCGGCAACTCGGGCGGCGCGCTGGTCGATGCGGCGGGCTCGCTAGTGGGCATCAACACGGCCATCTTCTCGCGCAGCGGCGGCAGCATGGGCATCGGCTTCGCCGTGCCGGTTGACACGGCGCGCAGCGTGATGGAGCAGCTCATCGCGGGTGGTGAAGTCAAGCGCGGCTGGATCGGCGTCGAGCCGCGCGAGCTGACGCCCGAGTTGGCCGACAGCCTGGCGCTGGAGGCCAAGAGCGGCGTGCTGATCGCCGGCGTGCTGCAAAACGGCCCGGCCGCCAAGGCCGGCCTGCAGCCCGGCGACGTTGTGGTGAAGGTGGGCGACCGGCCGGTGCGGGCCGCCAGCGACCTGTTCGCGGCCGTGGCCTCGCTAGAGCCCGGCAAGAGCGCACCGGTGGTGGTGCAGCGTGGCAAGCAGCAGCTGACGCTGGCCGTTGAAGTGGGCAATCGCAGCCGCGAGGCCCGTTCCCGCTGACGCCCAGCTGGCCTGTCCGCCATCGCGGCGGGCTAGCGCGTCTGCTCGCCTGCTCGCAGATGCCGGGACAGGAACCGCTCCATCCGCTGCGCGAAGTCGACCTGGTTCCTGGGCAGGAAGAAGCCGTGGCCCTCGCGGGGATAGGTCAGCCACTCGGGGTCGTTGCCCGACTTCTTCAGGGCGTCGCGCATGCGTTCACCATGGGCCAGCGGCACACGTTGGTCGGCCTCGCCAAAGGCCAGCAGCACCGGCGCCTTGATCTGGCCGGCCAGCAACACCGGCGAGTTCGCGGCAATCATCGCGGCGTCTCTCTCGGCGTGGCCGACGATCTCGGCAATGATGTGCTGCCGACCCAGGCTGCTGATGTCGTCGCGGACCCACCAGGCGCCTGACACGTACAAGGAGAGGTCGGTCACTGCGGCCCAGGCCACGCCACAGCGGTACAGCTCCGGGTGGCGCGCCAAGCCCATCAGGGTGCTGTAGCCCCCGAAGCTGGCGCCCACAATGCAGGCGCGCTGGCTGGCAAGACCTTGCTTCTGGGCCCACAGCAGCGCGTCGGCCACGTCGTTCTGCATGGCCTGCCCCCACTGCTTCCAGCCCGCCCGGTAGTGGGCCTCGCCGTAGCCCTGGCTGCCGCGGAACTCAGGCTCGATGACCAGGTAGCCGCGCGAGGCCAGAAACTGGCGCATGGGTTCCCAGCGCCAGTAGCCGCCACGCACCCAGGGTCCGCCATGCACCAGCACCACGGCGGGCGGTGGTTCACCGGGCTGAACACGTTGGGGCAGCGTCAGCCACACCGGCAGATCGCGTCCGTCACGCGCCTGGATGCGCTGCATGTCCACCGCAGCCATCTGCCGCGCGTCCACGCCAGGCATCAGCCGCGCCACCGGCTGCCAGGCGGGCTGGCTCTCGGCCGGTGCAGCGCGATGGACCCACAGTTTGACCTTGCCCCCGAAGAACGTAGTTCTTGGCTGATGATGAAATCAGAGACAGGAGCTACGAGATGAACGAGAAGCAAGTGCGTGGGAAGTACACGCAGGAGTTCAAGCTGGAGGCCGTGAGGCTGGTCAAGACGGGGCAGTCGGTAGGGATGACGGCCAAGGTGCTGGGCATTCCGAAGGCCAGCTTGAGCAACTGGGTGCGATCCAGTGAGCAGGGGCAGCTTGGCGGCGCGGGAGATCGTCATGTGACGCCGGAGCAGATGGAGCTAGCCAGGCTGCGTGCGGAGCTGGCGCGCGTGAAGATGGAGCGCGACATCGCAAAAAAAGCGGCGGCGTACTTTGCGCAGGATGTTCTGCAAAGTACGCCTGGATTCGGTCGA
>JBIJAP010000189.1:0-7002 GCA_044345715.1 Rubrivivax sp. | reverse complement strand
GCTGGCGGTGATGGGCGGCCTGGCGATGGCGGGCCTTCTGTCGCTCCTGTTGCTGGTGGGTGTGGCGCTTGCGGTGGCCTATCCGAACCTGCCAGCCATCGACTCGCTGACCGATTACCGCCCGAAGCTGCCGCTGCGCGTGTATTCGGCCGACGGTGTGCAACTGGCCGAGTTCGGCGAGGAGCGGCGCAACTTCACGCCGATCGGGCAGATCCCGCAGGTCATGAAGGACGCCGTGCTGGCCGCCGAGGACACCCGCTTCTACCAGCACGGCGGTGTCGACTACAAGGGTATCGCGCGGGCCGCGATCGAGAACTTGCGTGACGCGCGCAGCCAGGGCGCCAGCACCATCACCATGCAGGTGGCGCGCAACTTCTATCTCTCTACCGAGAAGACGTTCACGCGCAAGATCTATGAGATCCTGCTGGCGCTGAAGATGGAGAGCCTGCTCACGAAGGACCAGATCCTCGAGCTCTACATGAACCAGATCTTCCTCGGCCAGCGCGCACACGGCTTCGCCGCGGCCTCCGAGATCTACTTCGGCAAGAAGCTCAAGGACGTGACCATCGCCGAGGCCGCCATGCTGGCCGGGCTGCCCAAGGCGCCGTCGGCCTACAACCCGATCAGCAACCCGCGCCGGGCCACGATCCGCCAGCGTTACATCATCGAACGCATGTTCACGGGCGGCTTCATCACCGAAGCGCAGCACGAGGAGGCGCTAGCGCAGCCGCTGAAGTACCAACGCCAGGACGACTCCCCTGACTGGGGCGAGTTCGTGGCCGAGGCGGCGCGGCAGCTGGTGTTTGCGCAGTACGGCGAAGAAGCCTACAGCCGCGGCCTCGACGTCACCGTCACCGTCAACGCCGCCGACCAGCAGGTGGCCTGGCGCGCTCTGCGCAAGGGGCTGTTGGACTACGAGCTGCGCCAGCACTTCCGCGGCCCCGAGGCCTATGTCAACCTGCCAACCGACCCGGCTCTGCTCGATGCCCGCGTGGCCGAGGCCCTGGCCGATCACCCCGACAACGGCGAGTTGCGCGCCGCCGTCGTGCTGCAGGCCTCGCCAACGCAAGTGCAGGTGATGCTTCAGTCTGGCGACGTCGTCGACGTCAGTGGCGAGGGGCTGAAGCCAGTGAGCTCGGGACTGTCGGCCAAGTCGCCGGCGCAGAGGCAGATCCGCCGCGGCGCCATCGTGCGTGCGCTCGAGGTGACGGACGGCAAGGCCAAGGGCAGCTGGAGCCTGACGCAGTTGCCCGAGGCCCAGGCCGCGCTGGTGGCGCTGGACCCACGCACCGGGGCGCTGCGCGCCATGGTCGGCGGCTTCGACTTCGACAAGACGCAGTTCAACCGCGTCACCCAGGCCTGGCGCCAGCCGGGGTCGAGCTTCAAGCCATTTGTTTACTCGGCGGCGCTCGAGAAGGGCTTCACGCCAGCCACCATCGTCAACGACGCGCCGCTGTTCTACGACGCCACCGCCACCGGCAGCCAGCCCTGGGAGCCCAAGAACTACGACGGCACCTTCGAAGGCCCGATGTCGCTGCAGGTGGCGCTGGCCAAGTCGAAGAACATGGTCTCGATCCGCGTGCTCGAGGCCACCGGCACCGAGTTCGCCCAGCGCTGGCTCGACAACTTCGGCTTCGAGCGCAGCCGCCATCCGCCCTTCCTGACCATGGCGCTGGGCGCCGGCACCGTGACGCCGATGCAGATGGCCACGGCCTACGGCGTGTTCGCCAACGGCGGCTACCTGGTGCCGCCGTTGCTGATCAGCCGCGTGGCCGACAGCAAGGGCCGCGTGCTGCTGCAGGCCAGTCCGCCCGAGCGCACTGAAGCGCTGCGCACGCTGCCCGAGCGCAACGCCTTCGTCATGGGCACGCTGCTGCAGGAGATCACGCGCAGCGGCACCGCCGCGCGCGCGCAAGGCACGCTCAAGCGACCCGATCTCTACGGCAAGACTGGCACCACCAACGACTCGATGGACGCCTGGTTCGCCGGCTTCCAGCCCACGCTCGCTGCCGTGGTGTGGGTGGGCCACGACAACCCCAAGAAGCTCGGCAGTCGCGAAACCGGCGGCGGCCTGGCGTTGCCGATCTGGATCGAGTTCATGCAGCACGCGCTGAAGGGCGTGCCAGTGCAGGAACTGCAGCCGCCGGCCGGCGTGGTGCAGCAGGGCGGCCTGTGGATGTTCGAGGAGTTCGCCGGCGGCGCCGGCATCGTGAGCGTCGGCCTCGACCAGGCCGTGCCGCGCGCGCCCTCGGTCGAAGAGCGCAGTTCGATCCTCGACCTCTTCAAGCGCTGAGGCGCGCTCGCCGCTAAAACTGCAGCGGCAGCCCCGCCTGCGCTCCCGCCAGCCGGGCCAGCGTGGCCACGAACTCGCTGCCGTCGCGCGTGTCGCGCCAGGCCTTGCCGTCCCAGCGGTAGTGGAATCCGCCATCGCGCGCCGCCAGCCACAGCTCGTGCAGCGGCGGCTGCGTGTTGACGACGATCTTGCTGCCGTTGGGAAAGTGCAGCTCCAGCAAGCCGCCGGTGCGCTGCGTGTCGATGTCGACGAGATCGTCCTGCAACCAGCGGTCGCAGCAGGCCTCGATGTGCGTGAGCAGCGTGTCGGTGTTCTGGCGGTACTCGGCGTCGCTCAGCAACGTCGCCGTCGTGTTCTTCGGGGCGCCCGGGGGCAGGCTCATAAAATCCTCGGCATGGGAAATCCCTCTCGGACGAGTGTATCGACGCGGCTTGCCGCTGTTGCCGTCATGGTGGCTGCCGGGCTGCTGGCCGCGTGCGGGCAGAAGGGGCCGCTGAGGTTGCCGGCTGCTGCTTCTGCTGCTCCCGCTGCGCCAGCCGCATCGGCCCCCGTGGCGCCGGCACCGCGATGAGCGCGCTGCCTGGCGCCCCTTACCTGGCCCGCCGCCCCGACGGCGCGCTGGCGCTCGAGGGCCACGCGCTCGATGCGCTGGCCAGCCGCTACGGCACGCCACTGTACGTGTACTCGCGCGGCGCGATGCTCGCCGCGCTGGCCTCGTACCAGCAGGCGCTGCGCGGCCGCGAGCACCTGGTGTGCTATGCGATGAAGGCCAACTCGTCGCTGGCCGTGTTGCAGACCTTCGCCGAGGCCGGTGCCGGGTTCGACATCGTCTCCGGCGGCGAACTCGCGCGCGTGCTGGCGGCCGGCGGCCAGGCCTCGCGCATCGTGTTTTCGGGCGTCGGCACGACGCGCGACGAGATGCGCGCGGCCCTGCTGGCCGGCGGCACCGGCGTGCGCTGCTTCAACGTCGAAAGCCTGCCGGAGCTGGACCGGCTCGACGAGGTCGCGCGCAGCCTGGGCCGCGTGGCGCCGGTCAGCCTGCGCGTCAACCCCGACGTCGACGCCGGCACCCATCCCTACATCTCCACCGGCCTGAAGGGCAACAAGTTCGGCGTCGCCCACGGCGAGGCCCTGGCCGCCTACCGGCACGCCGCCTCGCTGCCGGGGCTGCAGGTGGTGGGCATCGATTGCCACATCGGCTCGCAGATCACGCAGATCGCGCCCTACCTCGACGCGCTCGATCGCCTGCTCGACCTGGTCGAGGCGGTCGAGGCCGCCGGCATAGCCATCCGCCATGTCGACGTGGGCGGCGGCCTCGGCATCACCTACACCGATGAACAGCCGCCTGTGGCGGCCGATCTAGTGTCGGCGCTGCTGGCGCGGCTCGATGCCCGCGGGCACGGCCACCGCGAAGTGCTGTTCGAGCCGGGGCGCTCGCTGGTGGGCAATGCCGGCGTGCTGGTGACCACGGTCGAGGTGCTCAAGCCCGGCCGCCTTGAGGCCGGCGGCAAGAACTTCTGCATCGTCGACGCCGCCATGAACGACCTCGTGCGCCCGGCCATGTACGAGGCCTGGATGGCGATGGAGCCCTGCCAGCTGCGCGAGGGCGCGGCCACCATCTGGGACGTGGTCGGCCCGATCTGCGAAAGCGGCGACTGGCTCGGCCGCGACCGCGCCCTGGTGCTGCAGCCCGGCGACCGCATCGCCGTCCTCTCGGCCGGGGCCTACGGCATGGTGATGGCCAGCAACTACAACACACGGCCCCGGGCGGCGGAAGTCATGGTCGACGGCGACGCCGTGCACCTGATCCGCGAACGCGAGTCGGTGGCCGACTTGCTGGCGTGCGAGCGGCTGCTGCCGCGCTGAACCCTCAGCGGCCTCAGGGCCGCGGCGCCTCGAATCGGCCACTGGCCAGCAACTGCGTGCCGCTGGCGTTGGCCAGCTCGAAACGCTGGCCGTCGTGCGACAGCAGCACGGGCTCGCCGCAGGGCACCGGCCGGCACAGGTGCAGGTCGAGGCGGTGCACCCGCCAGCCGGCCTGCGCCAGCTGGCCGACGATCATCGAGCGCGTGCCCAGCCCTTGCAGAAACGGCTTCGGGTGGCCGAAGAGCCGTGCCGCCCAGGGCGTGGTGTGCACCGGGTTGGCGTCGCCGCTGAGCTGGCCGTAGTGCTGGCCCAGGTCGGTGGCGACGTCGATGCGCGCCTGCCAGGGCGCCGTGCCCTGTGCCCAGCGCGGTGCCGGGCGCTGCAAGGCCTCGAACGGTGGCGCGGGGTGACGCGTCAGCGCGGCCAGCTGGCCTGGGCGGTAGCCCCGCACGATGAAGTCGTCTTGCACGTGCAGCAACACGAGGCCGTCCTCGCTGCTCACGGTGCAGGCGATGTGCACCAGGGCCTTGCGCGCGCCCAGCGAGTGCACGGCCGCGACACGCGCCGAGACGATCTGACTGCTCAGTTGAGCGGCTTGAGGTACCGGCCGGTGCGTGGCGCGGTGGCGCAGGTGCAGCAGGTGGCGGAAGTTCAGGCCCAGGTCAGCAAAGAGCCTCATGTACAGCAGCGTGCCGGTGGCCTGGCTGAAGAGGAACGGCGCGCCAGTGGCCGCGGCGGCGTCCAGCCCGAAGGCCTGGCACCAGCGCGCGTGTTCGTCGGGCCGCGGCTGAAAGCGCGCCGCGTACGACCAGCGGGCGCCGAAAGGGTCGAGCCCGTGCGGCGAGAACAGGCTGCGCAGCGTGGCCGGCCAGTAGGCCAGCGCGTAGCGCCCGCGCTGCTGAGGCGAGGGCACCGAAAGCAGCCTCGCCGAGGCGGGCTCTTGGGCCGGGCTCAGGCCCAGCGGTGGCAGGAAGATCGCTTCGCTCAAGTCGTTCACGGCAGCTCCTCGGTGGCGCGGCGCACCCATCGCTTGGCGTGCCGGCCGGGCTTGATTGCCCGATGCCGTGTTTATCGACTTTCGGGCCGTCCGAGTCCCGTGAAAGCGTCACCCTGGGGGTGTGATGGCATCACGCGGCGGCAGCCGCCCCTCCTGCACCGCGTGGCAGGCCACCTGCACCTCGCCGGTCTGGATGAGCGCCGGCCGCTCGGCACTGCAGCGGGCGTTGGCATGCGGGCAGCGCGGGTGAAAGGCGCAGCCGCTCGGCGGCTGCAGCGGGTTTGGCACCTCGCCCTGCACGGGCGTGCGCGCGCGGCCGCTCATGTGCACGTCGGGGATCGCGTCGAGCAGCATGCGCGTGTACGGGTGGCGCGGTGCGGCGAACAGCGCGCGCTTTGGCGCCACCTCCACCAGGCGGCCCAGGTACATCACGCCCACGGCATCGGCCACGTGGCGCACGACGGCCAGGTTATGGCTGATGAACAGGTAGGTCAGGCCGTGCTGCCGCTGCAACCGCTTCATGATGTTCAGCACCTGCGCCTGCACCGAGACATCGAGCGCCGAGGTCGGCTCATCGCAGACCAGGAACTCCGGCTGCGTGGCCAGCGCGCGCGCAATGCTGATGCGCTGGCGCTGGCCGCCACTGAACTGGTGCGGGAACTTGGCCGCGTCGGCCGCCGCCAGCCCCACCTGCAGCAGCAGCTCGGCCACACGCGCGCGCTGCGCGTCGTGGCCGGCCACCAGCGCGTGCTCGCGCAAGGGCTCGGCGACGATGTCCTCCACCGTCCAGCGCGGGTTGAGGCTGGCGTAGGGGTCCTGGAAGATCATCTGCAGCCGGCGCTGCAGCACGCGCCGCTCGGCGCCCTGCAGCGAGGCGAGTTCCTGACCGTCGAAGTGAACGGATCCCGCCGTGGCCGCATGCAGCCCCACCAGCAGCCGCGCCACCGTGCTCTTGCCGCAGCCGCTTTCGCCCACCAGCGCCAGCGTGCTGCCGCGAGCGATGTCGAAGCTGACGTCGTCGACCGCGTGCACCACCTGGCGCGGCAGCCGCTCGAGAACGCGGTTGAGCCAGGGGGCCGAGACGTCGAAGCGCTTCGTCAGGCCGCGCACCTGCAGCAGCGGTGCGGCGCTCATGCGGCGGCTCCGGCATCGACGAGCCAGCAGGCCGCCCGCGTGGCGCCCGCCGCCAACAGCTCGGGCCGTTCGCGCGTGCAGCGCTCGTGGGCCTGCGGGCAGCGCGGGTGGAAGGCGCAGCCGGTTGGCATGGCGTTCAGGCGCGGCATGGCGCCGTCGATCTGCAGCAGCTCGTCGCGGTCTTCGTCCATGGCCGGGATCGAGCCCATCAGGCCGCGCGTGTACGGGTGCGCCGGGCGGTGGATGACCTCGGCCACCGGCCCGATCTCGGCCACGCGGCCGGCGTAGAGCACGGCCACGCGGTCGCAGGTCTCGGCGATCACGCCCATGTCGTGCGTGACGAGCATGACGGCCGTGCCGTGCTCGCGCGCCAGGCGCCGGAGCAAGGCGATGATCTGCGCCTGGATCGACACGTCCAGTGCCGTCGTGGGCTCGTCGGCGACGATGAGCTCCGGCTCGGCCGCCAGCGCCAGCGCAATGACCACGCGCTGCCGCATGCCGCCGCTGAACTGGTGCGGGTACTGGCCGAAGCGCGCTTCGGGCGCCGGAATGCCGGTGTCGGCGAGCAGCCGGATCGCGCGTTCGCGCGCCTCGCGCTCCGACAGCGGCAGGTGGGCGCGGATCGTCTCCACCAGCTGCTGGCCCACGGTGAACAGCGGGTTCAGCGAAGTCAGCGGGTCCTGGAAGATGGCGCCGATGCGCTTGCCGCGGA
>JBIJAP010000187.1:0-7013 GCA_044345715.1 Rubrivivax sp. | reverse complement strand
AGATCCGCAGCGTGTCGTTGCCGGCGCCGCCGACCGCCACGTCGAACTGGCCCGAATCGAAGCTGCTCTTGCCGTTCTTCAGTTCTTCGCCGTTGATCGGGGTCGAGGCGGCAAACTCGGCGGCGCTCATGTGGATGTGCGCGACGATGTCGTCGCCGGCGCCGCCGTCGACGTCGTCGAAGCCAGCGCCGCCCGTGATCTGGTCGTTGCCGCTGTCGCCGGCGACCGTGTCGTTGCCTGCGCCCGCGTTGAGCGAGTCATTGCCGTCGCCGCCAGCGACCACGTCGATTCCGTTGCCGGCGAAGACGGTGTCGTTGCCGATCCCCCCGTTCACCAAGTCGTTGCCATCGCCGGCGTCCAGGTAGTCGGCACCATCGCCGCCCGCGATCGTGTCGTCGCCCGACTCGCCGAAGACGCGGTCGTCGCCCAGCCCGCCGACGATGTTGTCGTTGCCAGCGCCACCCGCCAAGTGGTCATTGCCGGCACCGCCGCTCATGGCGTCGTTGCCGTTGTCGCCCCAGAGCGCGTCGTTGCCGTCGCCGCCGTCCAAGTTGTCGTTGCCCTCGCCACCGCGAAGGTGGTCGTTGCCCTCGCCGCCCGACAGGTTGTCGTCGCCGTTCTGGCCGTGCAGTGCGTCGTTGCCGGCGCCGCCCGCCAGGTCGTCGTTTCCATCACCGGCCACCAGCGTGTCGTTGCCCGCATCGCCACGCAGCTTGTCGTCGCCGATCCCGCCGTCGAGGTAGTCGTTGCCGTCGCCGCCGAAGAGCACGTCGTTGCCCGACTGGCCGTACATCCAGTCAGAGCCCTTCGAGCCGACCATGACGTCGTTGCCCGTTCCGCCGTAGGCCCAGTTGCGTTCCGTGATGTCGCTCTGGTCCTCACCGAGAAACGCCTCGGCGGCCGCGATGTCACTCTCAGTCACGCCGTCCGCCAGCAGGGCCATCAGCGCATCGACGTCGCCCTTAACCGCGGCGTCGAGCACGCCGTTGGCCATGATGTCGCCACGAAGCGAGCGCCCGGCGAACATCAGATCGTCGCCGGCATCGCCGACCAGTACGTCGTTGCCGGTGCCACCGAGCAGCAGGTCGGTGCCGTCGCCACCACTGAGATAGTCGTTGCCGGCGCCGCCGTTCAGGAGGTCGTTGCCCGCACCGCCGCTCAGCGTGTCGTCGCCCAGGCCGCCATCCAGGATGTCTTCACCGATGCCGCCGCTGAGCACGTCGTTCCCGGCGCCGCCGAACAGCCAGTCGGCGCCCGCACCGCCGTTCAGCACGTCGTTGCCGGCACCGCCATCGACGATGTCATCGCCTGCGCCGGCGTTGACGATGTCACGGCCGTCGCCGCCGACGATGACGTCAGCACCTGCGCTGCCGTTGGACACCGTGGTGGCGATCGCAGCAGCGACGGCCGATGCGGCGCCCGTGGACACTGCGGTGGCGAGTTGCACTGCGGCGTTGACTTTGCCGGTGCCGGCAGTTAGTTCCATGGCCATGGTGGTTTTCCTTCAGAAGCAAAGATGTTGTTGGGCACTGATCCCTGGCTTGCGCAACCAGGTGCAACCGTCCTGTAGCAAACGACGCGCCTGAAACCCCGTCGATCGCGAAAGGGCGCTTCCAGCCCCCTCACCGCGCAGGATGGCGTGCGATAGATCACGCCCGAGCTGCAGCTGGCGGCCTGGCGAGCCGCCTGCCCGATCGGCCGACGCGGAGCGCCGCAAGAAGAAGTAAATAACTTCGACATGCGTCTGATGCGCCTGCCGCCATCGCGGGGCCCCGGGCAGGCGCCCCGCGAGGCGCTGCAGCGACGACGCCTGGCTGCAGCCCTCGTCGAAGCTCCTCGAGACCGGCCCTCGAGGCCTGTCAACGGCAAGCCGGGTCACCTGCTTCTGCGGGCCGTAAAGAACGCCGACACGGGCCAGCACGGCGGAGTCGGTGGAACGAGGGCCTGGCCCGGCAAGCCCGCACGCTCAGATCGTCGACGGCTTTGTTGACAGTCGGGCGGAAGCTTGCAAGCCCAGACATGGAGCCTGCAAGCAGCCCGTTCCACGAGTGGAGCCGACCGGCTTGGCGCCAGCGCGCAGCTTCAAGCCAAGGTGGCTACTCAAGTTGCCTCTCTTGCAGCCGAAATCCGGTGACTCGGTTACATCCAGCGAGCGCGCTGGTTCAAGGACTGACTGTTCATCTCTTGACTAAAGCCATGCAAAACACTCTAGCGCAGCGATCTCTTCTGGGGGCTATGGGGCTCCTCATCACGGTCGCTGCTCATGCAGCGCGACCCTTGGCCACCGACGACACGGGCGTGCTCGATCGGGGCGACTGCGAGCTTGAAGCGGTGCTATCGCGCGACAAGGCCGCAGATGCAACGGTCAATGGCAGCAGCCTGCAACTGGGGTGCGGCGTAGGCGCGCGAACGCAATTGGCACTGGCCGTTGACCGCGCCAAGGAAGACGGCGTGCGGGCGCGTGGCACAAGCCTGGCCGGCAAGGTTTACCTGGTACCCGGGGAGCATGCCAGCTGGTCAGCCAGCGGCTCCATCGCCTGGGTCTCCCGGCCCGGGCAAGGCAACGAGCACTCAGCCACCACAGCCAACATTCTGCACACGCGCACTTTGGGCAAGCAGTTCATCTTGCATGCCAATCTGGGGCACGCCCAGGACGCTGTGTCGCAACGCGGGTCAACCACCTGGGGCTTGGCGCTTGAGCACGCCGGCTGGGGGCCGGTAGCCGTGATGGGCGAGCTGACCGGCGATGACCTCAGCGCGCCGTCCTGGAACGTCGGGCTGCGCTGGTCTGCGGTTCCCGACACCTTGACGCTGGACTTGGCCTACGGGCAGCAGATGATGGGTGGTCGACCCAAGGCCATGTCGCTTGGCTTGAAGCTGTCGTTCTAAGTTATCGGTGATCGAAATGAACACAACCACCCTGCTCGACCGCCTGTCCCTCAAGCGCTTGCTGCGAGGTGCACTGCTGTCCGCCCTGGCGGGCGTCTTCTTCCTGGGTGCGGTCAGCATCTACGAGAGTCACCGCGGCAACGTGCTGGCCAACGAACTGGCGCGCGACGTGCGCACGGCGCGGGCTGCAGGGTTGGTGGACATGATGCACGATGCACTGCGCTCGGATGCACTCTCGGCGCTGCTGGCCGGCCCGCAGGCCGAAGCAGCCCAAGCAGCCGCGATCCGCAAAGACGTGGTCGAGAACGGCAAGACCATGGCCGAGCAGTTGGACATCCTGCTCAAGGAGCGCGGCGACAGCTTGGGCGCGGCGGGCTTGGCCGCCATCGAAAAGGCCACGGCGTACCGCGCAGCGGCTGTGGCGCTGGTAGAAGCGGCGCTGACCGATACCGCCACGGCCCAGGGCTTGCGCCCCGCGTTCGAAAGAGCCTTTGACGAGTTGGAAACTGAGCTTGAGGCGCTGTCAGGCGCCATCGAAGAAGATGCCAATCATCGGGCGGACGGCGTCTCGACGCAGCTCGTTCATGCAGTGGTTGCCACCGGTGGGGCCCTGCTGCTTTGCCTGACTTGCCTTGCTGTTCTGTGGGCGGTAGGACGGCGGCTGATGGGAGCCCTGTCGCATAGCCTGGTCGTGGCCCAAGCCGTTGCGCAAGGAGACCTGAGCCGTCAGGCTGCGGCACAGGGCAGCAATGAAGCGGCACAGCTGTCGGGGGCCCTGGCGCTGATGACCGAACAACTGCATGCCATCGTGCAGACGGTTCGCCGCACCAGCGAAGGCGTGGCCACAGCGAGCGCGCAGATCGCGAGCGGCAACGCCGACCTGAGCCAGCGCACCGAACAACAGGCCAGCGCCTTGCAGGAAACCGCCGCGTCGATGGAGCAACTGGGCAGCACCGTGAAGGCCAGCGCAGACAACGCGCGCCAGGCCAACCAGCTGGCACAGAGCGCCAGCGCCGTGGCCATTCAGGGCGGCGAAGTGGTGGGGCAGGTGGTCGAAACGATGAGAGGCATCAACGACAGCAGCCGAAAGATCGCTGACATCATCAGCGTCATTGACGGCATCGCCTTCCAGACCAACATCCTGGCACTCAATGCGGCCGTGGAGGCCGCACGTGCGGGCGAACAGGGTCGAGGCTTTGCTGTGGTGGCCAGCGAGGTGCGCAGCCTGGCGCAGCGCAGTGCCGAGGCTGCCAAGGAAATCAAGAGCCTGATCACCGCCAGCGTTGAGCGTGTGGAGCAGGGCACGGTCTTGGTCGACCGCGCCGGCAACACCATGACGGAGGTGGTGGTGTCGATCAAGCGTGTGACCGACATCATGGGCGAGATCAGCGCCGCCGGCCAAGAGCAGAGCACTGGCGTCAGCCAAGTGGGCGAAGCGGTGAGCCAGATTGATCAGGCGACGCAGCAAAACGCCGCCTTGGTAGAAGAAAGTGCAGCCGCTGCCGAGAGCTTGAAGACTCAGGCCCGTCAGTTGGTGGCCGCCGTTGCAGTCTTCAGGCTGGCTCACGAACCCCATGGTTCCAGCCGCCTCGCATCTATCGAGTCCGCCTAGAAGCGTGGGCGGCAGCGCCTGAACTAGCGCCGCGTGGGCGGCAGATCGGTGCAAGAGCCGTGCGCCACCTCGGCCGCCATGCCGATGCTTTCGCCCAGCGTGGGGTGCGGGTGGATGGTCTTGCCGATGTCCACCATGTCGGCGCCCATCTCGATGGCCAGGGCCACCTCGCCGATCATGTCGCCGGCATGCGTGCCGACGATGCCGCCGCCGAGGATGCGGCCGTGGCCCCCGCCATGGCCTTGGCCATGGCTTGCTGATCCCGCCTCGGGCGAGTCATCGAACAGCAGCTTGGTGAAGCCCTCGTCGCGGCCGTTGGCGATGGCGCGGCCACTGGCGCTCCAGGGGAACAGGCCCTTCTTCACCTTGATGCCCTGCGCCTTGGCCTCGTCTTCCGTCAGGCCCACCCAGGCGACCTCGGGGTCGGTGTAGGCCACGCTCGGGATGACGCGGGCGTCGAACTGCGCCTTGCTGTCGCCCGCGGCCACCTCGGCCGCCACGTGCGCCTCGTGCACCGCCTTGTGCGCCAGCATCGGCTGGCCGACGATGTCGCCGATGGCAAAGATGTGCGGCACGTTCGTGCGCATCTGCGCGTCCACCGAAATGAAGCCGCGATCGCCCACCACGACGCCGGCCTTGTCGGCGGCGAGCTTCTTGCCGTTGGGCGTGCGGCCCACGGCCTGCAGCACCAGGTCGTACAGGCCGTCGCTCTTGGTGCCGTCGAGGCCTTCGAACATGACGCGGATGCCGTCGGGCGTGGCTTCGGCGCCCACGGTCTTCGTCTTCAACATCAGGCGGTCGAAGCGGTGGGCGTTCATCTTCTGCCAGACCTTTACCAGGTCGCGGTCGGCGCCCTGCATCAGGCCGTCGAGCATCTCCACCACGTCCAGGCGCGAGCCCAGCGTGCTGTAGACCGTGCCCATCTCCAGGCCGATGATGCCGCCGCCGATGACGAGCATGCGTTTGGGTTGCTGGCGCAGCTGCAGCGCGCCGGTGCTGGTGACGATGCGGTCGTCTTGCGGCAGGAAAGGCAGCTTCACGGCCTCGGAGCCCGCGGCGATGATGGCCTTGGCGAACTTGATGGTCTGCACCTGGCCTTCGGCGTTGGTGACCTTCAGGTGATGCGGACTCGCAAACTCGCCGCTGCCCTGCACCACCGTCACCTTGCGCATCTTGGCCATCGCGGCCAGGCCACCAGTGAGCTTGCCGACGACCTTGTTCTTGTGCGCGAGCAGCTTGGGCAGATCGACCTTGGGTGCTTCGAAGGCGATGCCGAGGTCGGCGAAGTGCTTCACCTCGTCCATCACCGCGGCCACGTGCAGCAGCGCCTTGCTCGGGATGCAGCCGACGTTGAGGCAGACGCCGCCGAGGGTGGGGAAGCGCTCCACGAGAACCGTCTTGAGGCCGAGGTCGGCGCCGCGGAAGGCGGCCGAGTAGCCGCCGGGGCCGGCGCCCAAGACGAGCAGTTCGCATTCGAGGTCGGCGTGGATGGCGTCATCCACACCCGTTCGGGCTGAGCCTGTCGAAGCCCCCGCACCACCAATTCCCGTTCGGGCTGAGCTTGTCGAAGCCCCCGCGGGCGCTTCGACAGGCTCAGCGCGAACGGGTTGGGATTCAGCGCGAACGGGTTGGGGCTCGGCGCGAGCGGGTTGGGACTCAGCGCGAACGGATTGGGCGCCCGCTGTGGCGGCTTGCGCCGCTTCCAGCACCACGATCACGCTGCCCTGGTTGACCTTGTCGCCCACGGCGACCTTGATCTCCTTCACCACGCCCGCAGCCGACGAAGGAATCTCCATCGAGGCCTTGTCGCTTTCCACGGAGATGAGGCTCTGCTCGGCCTTGACGCTGTCACCCAACTTGACGAGCAGCTCGATGACGGCCACGTCCTTGAAGTCGCCGATGTCCGGCACGGCGATGTCGATGAGAGGCATCGCGGGCTCCTTAGACCAGCACCCGGCGGAAGTCCGCCAGGATGGCGCCGAGATAGGCGTTGAAGCGCGCCGCGGCGGCGCCGTCGATGACGCGGTGGTCCCAGCTCAGGCTGAGCGGCAGGATGAGGCGCGGCACGAAGGCCTTGCCGTCCCAGCGAGGCTCGGTCGTGCTGCGGCAGACCCCAAGGATGGCTACCTCGGGCGCGTTGATGATGGGCGTGAAGTAACGCCCGCCAATGCCGCCCAAGCTGCTGATGCTGATGCACCCGCCGGACATGTCGGCCGGGCTCAGCTTGCCGTCGCGGGCCTTGGCGGCCAGCGCGCTCATCTCGCTGCTGATCTGCAGGATGCCCTTTTGGTCGGCGTCCTTGATCACGGGCACCACCAGGCCGCTGGGGGTGTCGGCGGCAAAGCCGATGTGGAAGTACTTCTTCAGCACCAGCGTGTCGCCATCGAGCGACGCGTTGAACTCGGGGAACTTCTTCAGCGCCGCGACGCAAGCCTTGATGAGGAAGGCCAGCATCGTGACCTTCACGCCCGACTTCTCGTTCTCCTTGTTCAGCTGCACGCGGAAGGCTTCG
>JBIJAP010000008.1:0-21688 GCA_044345715.1 Rubrivivax sp. | reverse complement strand
GCTTCGGCACCGGCAGGCCGTTGTTGGCGAGGATCTTGTTGGTCTCTTCCTTGTCCTGCGCCAGCTCCACCGCGATGTAGCTGGTGCGGCCGGTGACGGTGGCCTGAATGCGCTGTTGGAACTTGCCGTGGCCGAGCTGGATGAGGCTCTGCTCGTTCAGGCGCAGCCAGGGGATGCCGCGCGCCTCGGCCGCCTTCACGAGCGAGCTGGTCGAGGGCCCGAGCGCCCGCCGCTGCGCCCAGCGGATGAACTCGTGGCGGGCTTCGGGCCAGGCCCAGTCCTCGGGCAACACATCGGCCGGCTGCAGCTCCGTCGGCAGCAGGCTGGTGAGCAGCCGGATGGCCAGTTCGCCGGCCTCGATGCCCTCGTCGCGCTGCGCGTACTCGTAGACGACGCTGTACACGCCGGGCCGGCCTTCGATGCCGCGGGTCTTGCCGAAGCTCACGTCCTCCCCGGCGATGTTCTGCAGCTCGATCGCCACGTGCTCCAGCACATGGCCGAGCCAGGTGCCCTGCTGCTGCTCGGCGTCGTCGCCCACCGCCGGGCCGCCGCGCAGCCGCTTCACGAAGCCGCCGGGCTCACCGAAGCTGCAGCCGTGCTCGTGCAGACCGGGCAGCGCGGCCAGCAGGCCGTCAACGAAGGCGGGGCCGAGCCGCGCGCTGGGCCAGGCCTCGAGCGGCCCAAGGTCGAGCACGACGCGGATCACCGGGAAATGGGCGTACAGCGACGGGCCGACGTAGACGTTGCGTTCGAGGATCCGCATCCTGCTCTCCCAATGAAACCTGGTGTGCTCGCATTGATCATGCCAGCGCGAGGGCTGCTGCTGGCGCCGCGTTTTCCTGCGGGCAGCGGGCCCAGGCGGAGGGCGTCGTGGGCCCTCGGGCCCTCAGCGCTTGGGCCGGCGCAGCGTGCCCGCGTCGGCCTGCCGCGTGTGCAGGTTGAAGGTGGCGCCCTTCGTCAGGACGTGCAGCTTCACGCCGAGCAAGCACACGGGCTGGCCTTCGTCGATGCTGTCCATCGACGAGAAGTCCACCTCGGCGGCGTCGACCACCGTGATCCCGCCCGAGCCCTCGACATGCACTGTGTTGTCGGGCGCGATGAAGGCGGCCGTGTCTTCATCTAGCCCGATGCCCACGGCAAACGGGTTGTAGGCCAGCGCGGTGAGCAGGCGACCAAGACGGTCGCGCTGGCGGAAATGCTGGTCGATGACGAAGCGGTTCGTCAGGCCCAGGCCCGGCGCGAGGCGCACGCTGCCGGCCACCGGCGTGCTGCCCTCGCTGCCAAAGGCGATCATGTGCTCGCTGATGAAGGCCGCGCCCGCACTGGTTCCGGCCACCGCCACGCCCGCGGCGTTGGCCACGCGCACCGCCTTGGCGATGGGCGTGCCGCCGAGCAGCGTGCTCAGCCGCAGCTGGTTGCCGCCGGTGAAGAACACGCCACTGGCCTGCTGCAGGCGGTCCAGCCGGCTGGGCTCTTCGCAGTCGCGGCGGGTATCGAAGTCCATCGCCGCGACGCGCGCCGCGCCCAGCTCCGAGAAGATGCGCTCGTAGCGGGCGCCGGTGTCCTGCAGCTGACTGGCCGTGGGAATGACGACGATGTCGGCACGGCCGCCACCGGCCTCGGCCGCGTGCTGCACGAAGCGGCGCAAGATCGCCGGTGCGTTCTCTTTGTCCTCGGCGCCGCCAATGGGAATGATCCAGCCGCGCTGCTTGCCGTCGGCCACCTTGCTGGCACACATCAAATGTCGTTTCTGGCAACCCGTCCCATGGTGGCGGCTGCAAGTGAAGAGGGAGCGATCATGCCAGCGGCTCCGAGTCGGGGCTTCACGGAGCAGCCGGCCCGATCAGTCGACCTTGGCGCCCGAGGCCTTGACCACACGCGCCCACTTCGCGGTTTCGGCGGCGATGAAGCGAACGAACTCGGCGCTCGTCATGCCGCTCGGGATGGCGCCCTGCGCCAGCAACCGCTCCTTCATGGCCGGCGTGGCCAGGGCTTTGGCGGTTTCCTGCTGCAGGCGGTCGACCACGTCCTTCGGTGTGCCGGCAGGCGCCAGCAGGCCGAACCATGAGCTCGCCTCGTAGCCCTTGAGCATGGCGCCGCCGGCCTCCTCGACCGTGGGCAGCTCGGGCAACGCGCCGGAACGCTGCGCGCTCGTCACCGCCAGCGCCTTGAGCCGGCCGCTCTTGATGTGCGGCATGGCGCTGGGCAGGTTGTCGAACATCACGTCCACGTTGCCGGCCATCAGGTCGATGAGCGCCGGGCCGCTGCCGCGGTAGGGCAGGTGGACCATGAAGGTGCCCGTGAGGCTTTTGAACAGCTCGCCGGCCAGGTGGATGCTGGTGCCGTTGCCGGAACTGGCCATGTTCAGCCGGCCCGGGTTGGCCCTCAGCGCCTTCACGAAGTCGGCCACCGAGTCGACGCCCAGCGCCTGCGCCTTGGCCGGGTTCATCACCAGCACGTTGGGCACACCGGCCACCAGCGTGACGGGCACGAAGTCCTTCACGTGGTCGTAGGGCATCTTGGGGTAGAGGCTCGGGTTGATGGCGTGCGTGCCCACGGTGCCCATCAGCAGCGTGTAGCCGTCGCCACCGGCCTTGGCCACCTCGGCCGCACCGGTGTTGCCACCGGCGCCGGGTTTGTTGTCGACGACGAAGGGCTGGCCGAAGACCCGCTGCAACTCGGGCGCCAGCGCGCGCGCCAGGATGTCGGTGGTGCCGCCGGCCGCGAAGGGCACGACGATGCGCACCGGCTTGGTGGGCCAGCCGCTCTGGGCCTGGGCGGCGGGCAGGACGCCGGCCAGCGGCGCGAGGGCCGCCGTGGCCAGCAAATGGCGTCGGGTGGGGTGCATGAGGCGTGTCTCCGGTCGGTTGGGCTGGCCGTGGTCGGCTCTTGGGGCTTCAGTGTGCCGCGACCGCCCCGCACCGCGTCAGCGGACGAATCCCGGTTGCCACCTGGGCCTGCTTGCTGACAGCCTGTGCGCGCTGATCACCCCATTGGACCCCATTGATCGCCCAAGTGGCGTGCACGCTCAGGTCGGGCGGGCGCTCACTTCAGCCCGCTCAGGTAACTGGCCACGGCCTTGGTCTCGAGCTCGGTCAGCTTGCTGGCGATGCTGTGCATCACCGCGTTGTCGTTGGTGCGCTCGCGCTGGTTGAAGAGCTTGAGCTGGCGTTCGGTGTAGGCCGCGTGCTGGCCGGCCAGGCGCGGGAGCGTGGCCGAGCCCTGGGCTGCGGGGCCATGGCAGCTGGCGCACGAGGGCACACCCGAAAACGGATTGCCGCGGGCGTAGACGTAGCGACCCACCAGCGCCAGTTCCGGGTCTTCGACCGGGTGCAGGTGGACCTCGCGCTTTTCGAACCAGGCGCCCAACGCATCGAAGTCGGCCTTCGTCAGGCCCTCGACCATCGGCTGCATCGCAGGGCTCTTGCGCTTGCCGCTGGCGTAGTCGGCGAGCTGGCGCGACAGGTAGGCGGCGTGCTGGCCGGCCAGGCGCGGAAAGATCGGGCTCGAGCTCTCGCCTTCGATGCCGTGGCAGATGAAGCACTTGCCCTCGACGATCTCCTGCGCGCGCTTGAGGTCGGCCGCGGCGACCGGCCGGCCGGCCACAAAGGCCGCCAGCGCGGCGAAGGCCAGAAGGGGGGGGTAGCAGGCGGGCGAACTTCATCTCGGGCGTGCAGGGTGGGCGGTGGCGGGGGTGTTCAGGGATGCACGGGTGCGGGCGCGCCCGGCATGGCTTCGTCCAGCGCCTGGGTTGCGGGCGGACGCTGGTCGACGAGCCGGTCGGTCAGCGCGGCGGCGGCCCACATGGCCGACAGGGCCACCCAGCTGGTCATGGTGAAGACGGCCGCGCCCGACAAGCCCGCGCCCACGGCGCAGCCACCGGCCAGCATGCCGCCGAAGCCCATGCAGGCGGCACCGATCATGGCGCGGCGCATCGGCTGGCCGCCGGCAAAGCCCTCGAGCTTGAGCTCTTTGAACAGCCAGGCGGCGACGAAGCTGCCGAGAAACACGCCCGGCATCAGCCCGAGGTCGAAGTTCAGCGGCTTGGTCGACGCGAACAGCGTGCGCGTCAGCACCTCGGCCGACGGGCCGGTGAAGCTGAGCGCCTGGATCGGGTGCGGGTCGAACGAGGCCTTGCTGATGGCGTAGGTGGCCCACCAGGCGGCAGCGATGGTCAGGCCCACGCCCACGGCGCCAGCCCAGCCCCAGACCGGCACGCGCTGGCGTCGCGCCCAGACCACCGCGGCCGCCAACCACACCAGGCCAAAGGCCAGCGCGCCCGCGTGGCCGATGCCCAGCCGCGCGACGAGGTCGCGCGAGGCGCCGCCGTCCACCGTCCACAAGGCCGCCAGCGCCTCGCGCGCGGGCGCCAGCAGGCCCGTCCAGCTGGCCTGCGCCACCACGGCGAAGACCAGGCCCGACATCACTGAGCGCAGGTTGCCCTGGCCGGCCAGCACGAGCAGCCGGCTCGAGCAGCCGCGGGCGAGGATCATGCCCACGCCGAACAAGGCGCCGCCGATGGCCGCGCCCGACAGGCTGCCGCGGGCCGAGATCTGCCGCGCCTCGGTGGCGTCGAAGGCGCCCAGCAGCACCAGCGCCTGTGTCGCCACCACGGCTGTGGCAAAGGCGAACAGCCACACGGTGAGCTTGCCGCCCACGAGGTTGCGGCTGAACTCGATGACGGCCGAACGCAGGCAAAAGCGCGAACGCTGGGCCAGGAAGCCAAAGGCAAAGCCGATGGCCAACCCGGCCGCAGCCAGGGTGCCGGGTTCACCCAGGCGGTCGATTAGCCAAGTCCAGTCCATCGTGTGTCACCTCCGGTCGCGTACGGTAGGGGGTGTGATGGACCGGCCGTTTGACGCGCGTCAGCGTCAGGGCTTGATGTAGGCCGCGCCGGCCTTCTGCATCTTCGCCAGGCGCACCACGCCGCTGGGCGTGAACTCGGCTTCCTGGATGAACTGCTCGCGCTTGAGGTTGCGGTTGCGCAGCGTGATCTCGCAGATCTCGAACTTCACGCCCCGTGCCGCCAGCGCCGACACGGGGCCGGCGAACGGGCTGCCGTTGGCGTCCTTGGCGCCTTCCATCAGGAAGTCCACGCCATTGGCATGCGTGACCACGGTGATCTTGGCCGTGGGGTCGACATCGAGGTGGTTGCGGATGTTGCGCAGGCCCTTCAGGCCCTGCGCCGCGGCGTCGTCGATGTGATAGACGACGGGGTCCTGGGCCAGCGCCGGAGCGGGTGCCACACAGGCCACGGCGACGGCGAAAGCTGCAACGAGGGTACGGATCGACATGGTGACTCCTTCGAAGGGCCGGGGATCATGCCAGCCCGGGGTTGCCCTGCACGCCTACGAGCCGGGGCGTGTTGATGCGGCGCGGCTTCACGCGGCCGCCCGGGTGGCGGCTCTGGTCCTTGAGCCAGGTTTCCACCACGTCCCACACCGGCTTGTTGCCGGCGCGCGCGGCCTCTTCGGCCACCGGGGCCCAGCCGGCCACCTTGTAGGTCTTGCCGGCCTCGATGGGCTTGCCGGCCAGGCGCATGTCGGAGATGCGCGAACCCATCTTCTCGCCCGGCGTCATCGTGTACTGCAGGCCGCCCACGCGCACCATGTCGCCCCCCTGCTGGTAGTACGGATCGGGGTTGAACAGGTTGTCGGCCACGTCCTCGAGCACGGTCTTGATCATCTCGCCGCTCATCGGCGTGACGGTGGCGTAGGGGTAGGTGATGGCCAGCTGGTCCATCATCAGCTCGCGCGTGATGGTCTCGCCGGGCAACAGGCTCGTGCCCCAGCGGAAGCCCGGGCTGAAGGCGATGTCGGCACCCTGCACGTCCATCAGGGCGTCGCAGACGAGCTGGTCCCAGCTGCCATTGAAGTTGCCGCGGCGGTAGAGCAGCCCGTCGGTGACGGCTAGCTTCTCGGCCAGCTTGGATTCATAGGGCGCGCGGATCTTCGTGATCAGCGCGTCCATCTCGGCATCGGCCTTCAGCATGTTGGCGAACACCGGCAGCAGCCGGTAGCGGAAGTTCGCGACCTTGCCGTCCTTGACCTCGAAGTCCATCACGCCCAGGAACTTGCCGTTGCTGCCGGCGTTGGTGACGAGCGTCGTGCCGCCGGCGTTCTTGACGGGCACCGCCACTGGAACGCCGTCGTGCGTGTGGCCGCCGAAGATGGCGTCGATGCCGCGCACGCGGCTGGCCATCTTCAGGTCGACGTCCATGCCGTTGTGGCTGATGACGACCACGAGCTTGGCGCCGGCCGCACGTGCTTCGTCGACCATCTTCTGCATGTTCTCGTCCTGGATGCCGAACTCCCAGTCGGCGACCATGTAGCGAGGGTTGGCAATCGGCGTGTACGGGAAGGCCTGGCCGACGATGGCCACCGGCACGCCGTTCATCTGCTTCATCACGTAGGGCTTGAACACCGGGTCGCCGAAGTCGGTGGTCTTGACGTTCTGGGCGACGAAGTCGAGCTTGCCTGCGAAGTCCTTCTCGACGATCTCCTTCACGCGCTTCATGCCGAGCGTGAACTCCCAGTGGCCCGTCATCACGTCCACCGTCAGCGCCTTGCAGGCGTCGACCATGTCCTGGCCGTCGGTCCACAGGCAGGTGGCGCTGCCCTGCCAGGTGTCGCCACCGTCGAGCAGCAGAGCGCCCGGGCGGCTGGCCTTCATGCGCTTCACCAGCGTGGCCAGGTGGGCGAAGCCGCCGACACGGCCGTAGCGGCGCGAGGCGCGCTCGAAGTCGAGGTAGGTGTAGGCATGCGCCAGCGCCGTGCCCGGGCGCACGCCGGCGGCCTTGAGCAGGTGATCACCCACCAGGTGTGGCACCTTGCCCTGCATGCCCGCCAGACCCAGGTTCACGCTCGGTTCGCGAAAACGGATCGGCTTCAACTGCGCGTGGCAGTCGGTCATGTGCAGCAGGCTCACGAAGCCCGGGCCGGTGCCCAGCGGCGGCAGGTCGTAGAGCGCGTTTTCGGCTTGCGCCGCGTCGGCGTCTTCGTAGGCGGCGAGGTTCATGCCGGCCACCGAGGCGGAGGCCAGCACCTGCAGGAATTCGCGCTTGCTCAGGCTCATGATGTATCAGTGACTGCTGATGTTTTCGGGCAGAAAAAGCCCGGCAGTGCCGGGCTTGCGGAGCGCACTACTTGCGCTCTACGGGAGCACTACTTGTTGACCGGCGAGTTCGGGTCGAGCAGCAGCGCCATCACGTGCGCGATCTGCTTCTCGTCGAGGATGCCCAGGTGGCCGAAGCGCGGCATGTTGGAGCAGGCGTTGTAGCTCTTGCTGTTCCAGATCTTCATCCAGGTGTACTCGATGATCGACTGCGAGGTCGGCGCCATGATGTCCTTCACGCCGCGGTTCTTGCCGTAGTTGTAGAGGCTCGGGCCGATGTTGCCGTAGCTGATCTCTTCCTTGCTGACCTGGTGGCAGTTGTAGCAACTGCCACCGTTGGCGCTGGTGGCGGCGGAACTGTCAGTCCAGGTGAGGCCGCGGCCGCTCTGGGCGATGCGCTCGCCCTCGCGCCAGTTCCCGATGTACTGGCCGCCGGTGGGCCACTTGACGGTGGTCTTGGCCTGCGCCGTGACGGCATCGGCCACGGCTTCGGTCGGCTCCTTGTCGGACGAGCAGGCGCTCTGCCCGAGGTCTTGCTTGATGCGGTCGACCTTGGCGATGCCCTGGTCGCGGAAGGCGACCTGGGTCAGCTTCAGGGCTTCGGCATCGAGTTCGGCAGCCGTGGGGCCAGCGGGAACGCTGGCGCACGAAGCCAGCAGCACGGCAGCAGACACTGCCGCCAGCGAAAAGAGGAAGGGCTTCTTGGTCATGGTGTCGGTGCGTCCTTTGCCTTAAGTGCTTTGGCTTTAGCGCTTGATCGAAGGCGCGATCGACTGCGCACCCTTGGCATTGACGCCCATGTAGGTGCCCAGGGCGACGGTGATGTCCGATGCGAAGCCCGGGTACGGGAAGCGCTGCTGCCGGTAGCAGTCGTTCAGGCGCAGCTGCATGCTCCACATCTGGCCGTTGCTCACGCGGTAGGCGGGCCAGGCCGCGAAGCCGATGCCGTCACCGGGGTTCTTGGTGAGGTTGGGCAGGTCCTGCAGTCGGATGCGCTGGCCGTCGACGCTGTGGCAACCGGCACACGAAAAGTCCATCGGGCCGCCGCGGAAGAAGAACACGCGCTTGCCGATCTCGTAGCTCTTCTTCTCTTCGGGGTGGCTCTGCGGCAGGTTGAAGCGCATGCCACGCGACGAGGCGGCCACCCAGGTGGCCAGTGCGGTGACGTTGGCCATCTCGCCGCGGCCGAAGGGCGTGTTGGCGATCTCGGCGGCATCGAGGCCCTGCAGAGTCGCCATGCAGGTGACGAGGCGCGATTCCAGATCCTGCACCTTGCCGGTGTCGGCAAAGAAGCGCGGCAATTCAACGAAGGCGCCCTTCACGACACCCGGGCCCTTGCCCAGATCGCAGGTCTCGAGCGAGGCCGCCTTGGGGCCGCGCTTCTGCTTCCAGAGCTCTTCGCCCTTGGCCTCGAAGAGGTCGGCCGGGTTGCCGTCCTCGAGCATCTTGCGGTACTCGGCGATGCCGTCGGCGGTGGACTTCTGCTGGGCCTGCACGGCCGCCACGGTGGCCAGGCCTGCCAGTGCGGCCAGCGCCACAGCAGCCCGGGCGCGAAGGGTCTTGTTCATGCGCAGGGGTCTCCGGTTCATGTCGTCGGGCGGGCCCGCACGATGCGGGCCGCGCCCTGAGTATCGCCAGCCCGGGCGCCTCAGCGTACCCGGGCATGTACGGTGTGCCGTATCAGGACACGGTGGCTTCGTCGGTGCGCTTGTCGCCCTTGTTGTCGATCCAGTTCACGGTGATCTTGTCGCCGGCCTTGGCGCCCTTCACCGAGAACTGCAGGAACGGGTTCTTCGCGATCGACGGGCCCCACTGGGCGGTCAGCACGGCTTTGCCGTTGTGGCTGGCGCTGACTTCCTGGATGAACCAGGCGGGTACCACCTTGCCGGCGGCGTCGCGCCGCTGGCCGGTTTCCATTTCGTGGCTCATGAGCACGCGGACGGTGGCCTTGTCACCGGCCATCTGGGCGCGGATGCGCATCGGGTCTGCCATGATGTTTCTCCTTGAATCTGACGGTTGAAGTGGCCGATCTCAGCCGCCGCAGCCACCGAGGGTGACCTTGATTTCCTTGACCGAGTAGAGCACCTTGCCGTCGCCCATCATGGCCACGGCGAAGACGTTCGACGACTGGCCCATCTTCACGCGGGTGTTGAAGCTCGCGTCGACCGCGTCGGTCACGTCAAAGGCGGCGGCCAGCACGCTGGGGTTCTTCTCGACGAGGATCATCAGCCGCTTCACGCCAGGCAACGTGGTGCTGCAGCCCACGGGCACGACAGCGCCGTTCTCGGCGATGTCGGGGCCGGTGACGGTGATGTCCTTGCTCTCGACGGGGGCACCGCCGCCAAAGGCCTTGGCGGCGTCGGCCATGGTCTTGGCCTCGAACGCGTTCTGCGGCCAGGCCGCGTGGGCGGTGGAGGGCAACACGCCGGCGGCGGCCAGGAGGCCGGCCACCTGGGCGCTGGTCGTCAGCATCTTGCGACGGGTGGTCATGTTCAGCTCCTTCAGGGTGCGGTGGGGCGCGGGGGCGCTCAGGGACGGGCGCCGTCGGTCAGCCATTTTGCGATGGCACGGGCGTCGGCGTCGGGGAGGGTTTGCTCGGGCATCGGGATCGCGCCCCATACGCCGGCGCTGCCGGCCTTGATCTTGGACGTGAGGTAGGACAGCGCGTCCTCGCGGCCAGCGTACTTGCGTGCCACCTCGCGAAGCCCGGGGCCGACGATCTTGTTGTCGACGCCGTGGCAGGCCAGGCAGTTGTGCTGGCGGGCCAGCGCGACGGCGGCCTGGCCTGCGGCGCTGGGGGCGGGTGCGCCCCCCGCCGTGGCCGTGGGGCGCACGCGGTTGCCGGGCGGCCGCGTGGTGTCGGCGCCGATCTGGGCGCCCACCAGCCGCTGCTGCTCGGACAGGTTGCCGTGCGCGTTGCGCGCAAAGTCGGGCAGGTAGCTGGCCACCTTGGGCTCGGTGGCGCAGTTGGTGATGCAGGCCGTGGCCCGCACATCGGGCTTGCCGCCGTTGCCCATGCTGCGGCCCGACCACAGGCCGTGGTCGGTGGTCATGCCGTTGCGGTTGGGCATGCGCGCCTGCACCTCGGCGATGTTGGCGTCGGACATCGTGAAATTGTCCGGTACCACGCCGCCCAGGTTGAGCAGGAAGGCCGTCACCGCATACACGTCGTCGGCGCTCAGCGACTTGGGCGCGTTCCAGGGCATCGCGCGGTTGATGTAGTCCCACAGCGTCGAGACCGTGGCCACTTTCATCAGCGTCGTGCGGCCCGGGAAGCCCGGGTCGCGCAGGCGCGCCACGCGGCCGGTCTTGATGTCCTCCGCGGTGGTGCCGCCGACCAGCGGCGAGAAGACCTCGTTGCTTTCGCCGAAGACGCCATGGCACGAGGCGCACTGCGCCTCCCACACCACCTGGCCGCGGGCCACCGAGCCGGCGCCCTTGGGCAGGCCCTTGAAATCAGGGCGCACGTCGATGTCCCAGGCCTGCACTTCCTTGGGCGTGGCCGGCCGGCCGATGCCCGGGAAGGCGGTGCTCTGCGCCCACACGGCGCCGGCCGTGCACAGCGCCACCGCGGCCAGGCCCCAGGCGCGCAGATCACGACAGCTGAACATTCTTCACCTCGCCGCTCTCGGACACGAGCCAGGTCTGGATCGCGTTGTTGTGATAGATCGAGCGCGTGCCGCGCACGGCGCGTAACTGCTTGAAACTGGGCTGCACGTAGCCGGTGTCGTCGGTGGCGCGGCTCTGCAGCAGCGCAGGCTTGCCGTCCCAGCCCCAGGGCAGCGAGAAGCGCGTGAGGCACTTGCCCATCACCGGGCCCTGCAGCGTGGCCTGGCGCCAGTTGCGGCCGCCGTCGGCCGAGACATCGACGCGCCGCACCTTGCCGCGGCCGCTCCAGGCCAGGCCCGACACCGAGTAGAAGCCCTGGTCGAGCAGCACCTGCCCACCGCTGGGCGTGGTGATGACGCTCTTGCACTCCTGGATGCCGCTGTATTGGCGGTGCAGACCGTCGGGCATGAGGTCGACGTAGTGAATGGCCTCGTCCTTGGAGGCGTACGGCTTGTCGCCCACCTCGATGCGGCGCAGGTACTTCACCCAGCTCACGCCCTGCACACCCGGCACCACCAAGCGCAGCGGGTAGCCGTTTTCGGGGCGCAGCATCTCGCCGTTCTGGCCGTAGGCGACGAAGACCTCGCCGTTCTCGATGAGCTCCATCGGGATCGTGCGCGTCATGCTCGAGCCATCGGCGCCCTCGGCCAGCACGTAGCGGCCGCGCTTGTAGTCGGCGCCAGCCATGTCCAGCAGCACCTTCAGCGGCACGCCGGTGAATTCGCTGCAGCTGATCATGCCGTGGCTGTATTGGCAGGTGGGCACCGCGACGTTGCCCCACTCCATGCCGCTGTTGGCCCCGCACTCGATGAAGTGGAAGCGGCTCACGCTGGGCAGCCGCATCAGCTCGTCCATCGTGAACACCATCGGCCGCTTGAGGAGCTTGTCGTCGGAGCCGTTGAGCATCAACCGGTGCTTGCTGGGGTCGATGTCCCACCAGCCCTGGTGGTGGCGCTCGAAGTGCAGCCCGCTGGGCGTGACGATGCCGAACAGGCTCTGCAGCGGTGCGAAGCTCACGCTGGCCTGATTGGTCTGCGTCAGGCCCGGGCTCTGCCGGCGCTGCACGTTCTTCTCGTACTGGCTGGGCTTGCCATAGCCGTCGGTGACCACGCTCTGGCCCAGGCCGGTGGTGTGCTCGGGGTTCTTCAGGATGTTCGGGTCACCGCCCTCGGCCGGCACCGGGTTGGCCTGCGCGGCCGCCTTGCCGGCGGCCAGGGTGCCGCCAGCGGCCACCGCGCTGGCAAAGGCCGTGCGGATGAAGTCCCGCCGGCCTTCCCGGGCCTCGCGGAACACGGTGCGCACACCCTCGGCATCGAGAAAGCTCTCGGGCGCCTTGAGCAGGCGTCCCGACGAACCAGGGGAAGGGGAATCAGCTTGTTCGGGCACGTCAGACCTCGGTCGTGCTGCAGTTGTCGATCTGGATATAAGCAAGTACGAATATACAGAGCAGCCTTGCACCAGACTGAAGAACTTCGTCCGGATTTACCCTCAGCCGCACTGCACCAAGGCCCGTAGGCCCTGGCGCGCGGCGTTCAGGGCTGGCCGACGATCGAGGCCGTGGCCATCAGCTCGTCGAACAGCGCCAGGCTCACCCGGCCCGACACCGCGAACGGGTCGAGCGTGGGCAGGGCCGAGTACTTGAGCATCAGCGCCGGGTTCAGGCGCGACAGGTTCACCTGCCCCATGCTCCAGCCGGCGAAGCGGCGTTCGCCGACTTCCTCGTAGACCATCAGCTCCACCTGGCGGTGGCGCGGGTCGGTGGCGATGCGGTTGTAGAGCTGGTTGACGGCGCTGCGCCCGCCCTCGAGCACCTGCAGGAAGATGCCTTCGCTGAAGCAGAGCACGCCAGTGATGCCCAGCGCCGGGTTGTTGGCCTTGCTCTTCTTGAGGATGGCCATCAGTTCGACCTGGTCGATGGCTTCGACGGCACGGCTGGCATAAACGAGTCTTACGAGCATGGCGTTCACCCTTGCTTGCGCGGCAGCAGCGAGAGGAACTCCCGCCGCAGGTTCGCGTCTTTGAGAAAGGCGCCACGCATGACGCTGTTGACCATGGCGCTGTCGGTGTCCTTCACGCCGCGCCAGTGCATGCAGAAGTGGTCGGCCTCCATCACGATGGCCAGGCCGTCGGGGCGCACACGATCTTGAAGCTCATTGGCCAGCATCGTCACGGCCTCTTCCTGGATCTGCGGCCGGCTCATCACCCAGTCGGCGATGCGCGCGTACTTGCTCAGGCCGATCAGGTTGCTGTGCTCGTTGGGCAGGATGCCGACCCACACCTTGCCGAAGATCGGGCACATGTGGTGGCTGCAGGCGCTGCGCACGGTGATCGGGCCGACGATCATCAGCTCGTTCAGCCGCTCGACGTTGGGGAACTCAGTCACCGCGGGCATCGGTTGGTAGCGGCCGCGGAACACCTCTTCGATGTACATCTTGGCCACGCGCTTGGCCGTCTCGTGGGTGTTGTGGTCGCTCTCGGTGTCGATGACCAGGGCCTGCAGCACCTCTTGCAGCTTGGCCTGCACCTCGGCCTTCAACTCGGTGAGCTCGCCCTCGCGCACGTGGGCCGCGATGTTGTCGTTGGCGTGGTAGCGCTGGCCACTCTGCACCACGCGCCAGCGGATGCGCTCGGAGGCGGGCAGCGCCGCCAGTTCTTCTTCGGTTCGGAAGATGCGCGGAGGAACTTGCGTCAAGGTCGGGGCCATGGACAGACAGGCGGGAAAGCACCCGCAGCAGAACGTAGGCACGCATTCTGCGCCGAGACTGTCAACCACGCCTGACGCCAAACCCTGACGCCGAAATGCCTAGACTCGGCGCATGACCAGCCCCACCCACGGCCCGCCGCTGGCCCGGCTGCTCGACGCCACCGCCGATGCCGTGCTGGCCGTGCGCAGCGGCCGCTCTCTCACCGACGTGCTGGCGCGCGTGGCGCCCGAATTGCGGCCGGGGGTGCAATCGTTGTCCTTCCACGCGCTGCGCTGGCTGGGCAGCGCACAGGTGCTGCGCGAGCAGCTGGCGCCCAAGCCGCCGCCGCCGCCGGTGGACGCGCTACTGCTGGTGTCGCTGGCGCTGCTGTGGCCTGCAGGCGCCGCCGACACGCCTCCACCCTACCCCGAGCACACGCTCGTCGACCAGGCGGTGGCCGCCATGCGCCAGCGCGCGCCGGCGGCGGCCAACTTCGCCAACGCCGTACTACGCCGCTTCCTGCGCGAGCGCGACGCCCTCGTGGCGGCCGTCAAGCACTCGCCGCTGGGCGCCTACAACCACCCGCTGTGGTGGATCGAGAAGCTCAAGCGCGACTGGCCCGAGCACTGGCAGGCGCTGCTCATCGGCGCCAACCGCAAGCCGCCGATGACGCTGCGCGTGAACGCCCGCCGCGGCAGCGGCACGGCCTACGTGCAGCGCCTGGCCGCGCTGGGCCGTGCCGCCACGCTGCTGGACGATCCGCCCTGGCAGACCCTCGGCCGCGGCCACACCGTGGTGCTGGCCGAGCCCTGCCCGGTAACGGCGCTGCACGGCTTCGTCGAAGGCGAGGTCTCGGTGCAGGACGCCGCGGCCCAGCGCGCCGCGCCGCTGCTGCTGCAAGGCGGCGCCGGGCACGCGCCGCTGTCTGCCGGCGCCCGGGTGCTCGACGCCTGCGCGGCGCCGGGAGGCAAGACCGCGCACCTGCTGGAGCTGGCCGATCTCGACCTGCTGGCCCTGGACAGCGACCCGGTGCGCCTGGCGCGCGTGCAGGACACGCTGAACCGCCTGCAGCTCAAGGCCGCGGTGCAGGCCGGCGACGCCCGCCAGCCGCGCCAGTGGTGGGACGGCCGGCCGTTCGACGCCATCCTGCTCGACGCGCCCTGCACCGCCAGCGGCATCGTGCGCCGCCACCCCGACGTGCGCTGGCTGCGCCGCGCCGACGACGTGCATGCGCTGGCGCAGGTGCAGGCCGAGATGCTCGACGCCCTGTGGCCGCTGCTCAAGCCGGGCGGGCGCCTGCTTTACGCCACCTGTTCGGTGTTCCGCGCCGAGGGTTCGCAGCAGATCGACGCATTTATGCAACGTCCGCACCCCAGCGGCCCCAGGCTGGACGACTCATCACCCGGCCATCTGCTGCCCACCCCCGACAATGGGCCGAAGGGGGTATCCGCCGGCGGGCCGACGCCGCAGGACGGGTTCTTCTACACGCTGCTCCACAAGACCTAGAACCGCCCAGCCACCTTCGTCGCGCCATGTCCGCCTTGCTCCGGGTCTGCCGGATCCAACGGATCCACCGGGTCCGCCATGCCTTGCAGCGCGGCCTGTGCGCGCTCGTGGCCTGGGTGCTGGCCCTGTCGGCGCTCACGGCGCAGGCTCAGGGCGTGGAGTTGCTCACCCTGCAGGCCACGCGCGCCGAGGGCGCCGTGAACCTGGAGTTCTCGGCCCGCGTCGCCCTGCCCCGCGCGGTGGACGACGCGCTGCAGAAGGGCGTGCCGCTGTACTTCGTGGCCGAGGCCACGCTGCTGCGCAACCGCTGGTACTGGCGCGACGAGCGCGTGGCGCGGCTGTCGCGCTCGTGGCGGCTGGCCTTCCAACCCCTCACGGGCGCCTGGCGCGTCAGCCTGGGCGGCCTGCACCAGACCTACGCCTCGCTCGACGAGGCGCTGGCGGCCGTGTCGCGCAGCGGCGGCTGGAAGCTGATCGATGCTGATCGGCTCGAGCGCGACGGCAGCTACTACGTCGAGTTCAGCTACCGGCTCGACAGCTCGCAACTGCCCGGGCCGATGCAGTTCGGCCTGGGCGGCGGCGGCGACTGGGCCGTGGGCGTCTCGCGAACCCTGCGCATCGACCCCTGAACCCACCATGAACGCCTCCCAGCGCTGGGCCTGGGTCATCAGCAGCGTCGCCGCGCTCGGCGCGCTGCTCGTGCTGGCCTTCGTGGTGGGCTTCTCCAGCCCCGAAAGCCGCTTCTACGAGCGCAACTTCGTCTGGCTGTTCTGGATCAACGCCGTCGTCGCCGCGCTGCTGGCGCTGGTGGTGGTGCTGGTGGCGGTGCGGCTGCTGATCCGGCTGCAGCGGGGCAAGTTCGGCAGCCGGCTGCTCATCAAGCTGGCCGGCATCTTTGCGCTGGTGGGCGTGCTGCCGGGCATGGTGATCTACACCGTGAGCTACCAGTTCGTGTCGCGCAGCATCGAAGCCTGGTTCGACGTGCAGGTGGCCGGCGCGCTCGATGCCGGCCTGGCGCTGGGCAAGGGCACGCTCGACGCGCAGCAGGCCGACCTGCTGACCAAAACCCGCGTCGCCGCCGACCGCGTGGGCGACAGCGGCGCCAGCCTGTCGGCACTGTCGCTGGAGCGGCTGCGCGAGCAGCTCGGCGCCGGCGAGGTGAGCCTGGTGGCCGCCAACGGCCTGGTGCTGATGACAGCCGGCGGCGAGACCGCGCTCGGCCCGCCCGAACGACCCAGCGCCACGCTGCTGCGCCAGGCACGGGCCGGCAATACCGCCAGCGCCGTGGAGGGCCTGGACGAGGAAACCCTGGCCGCCGGGGGCGGCAAGGGTGCGCGGGTGCGCGCGCTGGCCCGGGTGTTGCACAGCCAAGTGGCGCTGTCGCCGGGCGAGGAGCGCTACCTGATGGTGACGCAGCCCATCCCGCGCGCGCTGGCCGCCAACGCGCTGGCGGTGCAGGCGGCGTACAGCGAGTACCAGCAGCGCGCGCTGGCCCGCGACAGCCTGCGCCGCATGTACGTGGGCACGCTGACGCTCACGCTGGTGCTGGCCGTGTTTGCCGCCGTGCTGCTGGCCATCGTGCTGGGCAACCAGCTGGCCAAGCCGCTGCTGCTGCTGGCCGACGGCGTGCGCCAGGTGGCTGCCGGCGACCTGACCGAAAAGCCCGTGTTCAGCAGCGCCGACGAGTTGGGCGGCCTGACGCGCAGCTTTGCCAACATGACGGCGCAGATGGCCGACGCGCGCGCGCAGGTGCAGCGCGGCATCGGCGCGCTTGAGGCCGCGCGCGGCCGGCTGCAGACCATCCTCGACACGCTCACCGCCGGCGTGGTGGTGTTCGACCGCGAAGGCCGCATCGACACCGTCAACCCCGGCGCCACGCGCATCCTGCAGCGGCCCTTGTCGGCCTGGCACGGGCGGCGGCTGTCGGAGATTCCCGATCTGCAGGTCTTCGCCCAGGCCGTAGAGCAGCGCTTCGAGCTGCTGGCCACCAGCCCCGAACTCGGCGAACGCGACCAGTGGCAGGACAGTTTCGAGCTGCAGCGCGGCGACGGCGCCACGCTCACGCTGCTGGTGCGCGGCGCCGTGCTGCCGGCCGAGCAGACGTTGATGGTCTTCGACGACATCTCCGAGGTCGTGTCGGCGCAGCGCAGCGCCGCCTGGTCCGAGGTGGCGCGGCGGCTGGCGCACGAGATCAAGAACCCGCTCACGCCCATCCAGCTGTCGGCCGAACGGCTGGAGCACCGGCTCGGCCACAAGCTCGAAGGCGCCGACCAGGCGCTGCTGACCAAGAGCGTCAACACCATCGTCAACCAGGTGCAGGCGATGCAGCGGCTTGTCAACGAGTTCCGCGACTACGCCCGGCTGCCTGCGGCGCAGCTGGCGCCGCTGGACCTGAACGCGCTGGCGCACGAGGTGCTGGCGCTCTACGGCCAGGCACAGGACAACGGCCTGCTGGCGGCCGATCTCGAGGCCGGGCTGCCGGTGGTGCAGGGCGACGCCACCCAGCTGCGCCAGGTGATCCACAACCTCGTGCAGAACGGCCTCGACGCCGTCGCCGACCGCCCCGACGGACTGGTGGAGCTCGTCACGCGCAGCGCCCGCGGCGAAGACGGCAAGCTGCGCGCGGTGCGGCTGGCGGTCATCGACAACGGCCCCGGCTTCCCCGACAAGGTGCTCAAGCGCGCCTTCGAGCCCTACGTCACCACCAAGACCAAAGGCACCGGCCTGGGCCTGGCGGTGGTGAAGAAAATCGCCGACGAACACGGCGCCCGGCTGCGTGCCGCCAACCTGCATGCAGGCGACTTGCCCGACGGCCCGGTGACCGGGGCGCGGGTTTCGCTATCATTTTCGGGATTTGCCGATGCGCCGGCGGCCGTAGCGGGCCCGGTCAACCCCGCCAGTCCCCTCGGCACGACCCCTGCCGGCGCGGACGGCACCTCTCAGATTTCCTAGGACGCATGGCAACCATCTTGGTCGTGGACGACGAGCTCGGCATTCGGGCACTGTTGTCCGAGATCCTCACCGACGAGGGGCACACGGTCGAGCTGGCCGAAAACGCGGCCGAGGCGCGCCAGGTGCGCGAATTGCTGCGCCCCGACCTCGTGCTGCTCGACATCTGGATGCCCGACGTCGACGGCGTGACGCTGCTGAAGGAGTGGTCCTCGGGCGGCCAGCTCACGATGCCGGTGATCATGATGAGCGGCCACGGCACCATCGACACCGCCGTCGAGGCCACGAAGGTGGGCGCCAGCGCCTTCCTCGAAAAGCCCATCACGCTGCAGAAGCTGCTGCGCGCGGTCGACCAGGCCCTGATCAAGCCCGGCCCGCGCGGCCTGCCCGCCGGGGCGCCGAGCGCGGCGCCGGCGCTGACGCGGCCGGCCCTGCGGTACGAAACCTACGGCGGCGGCCCCGACCTCACCGCCGTGGGCACGTCGACGCTGCTGGCCCCGCTGCACGAGGGCCCGCGCGCCGAGCAGAGCTTCGACCTGGACCGCCCGCTGCGCGAAGCACGAGATGCCTTCGAGAAGAGCTACTTCGAGTTCCACCTCGCCAAGGAAGGCGGCTCGATGACGCGCGTGGCCGAAAAGACCGGCCTCGAGCGCACGCACCTGTACCGCAAGCTCAAGCAATTGGGCGTGGACCTGGCCCGCAACAAGCGCGGCGGGCTCTGACGCCCGCCAGCGCCCGGACCCGCGATATACTCGCGGGCTCGGTTTACCCGACGGCCTGGTAGCTCAGTTGGTAGAGCAGCGGATTGAAAATCCGCGTGTCGGTGGTTCGATTCCGCCCCAGGCCACCACACTCCAAGACCGCAGTCATCAGGGATGATGCTGCGGTCTTTCGCATTGGGCTGGCAGCACCCTCGCCACCTTTGCGCCGCCTCTACGCACCGGCCTCAGGCCTGCGGAACCTTCGCCTTCAGATAGCCCCACAGGGCTCGCACAACCCGTTCACGCAGGTCCGGCGACGGCGTCCGGCCCGCGATCGCGTCGGCTTCGATCAGCGCCTTTGCGATGACGAAGATGTCCTGCACGTCGCTTGATTTCGGCGATGCGGCCAGTTCCTTCTCATGCCGGTACAGCAGCGACATCACGGCCGCGCCGATGCGCTGCTCCGATTCGCGCAGGCGCCTTTCCAGCGGCAGTCGTGTCTCCTCGTGGTCCAGTGCGGCGGACAGCATCGGGCGCCGGTACTGCTGCTCGACGCCCAGGTCGGCCAACGCGGACAACACGTCGAGCAGCGAGTGCCCCTCGTGTGCGGCCACGCAGGCTTCGATCGATTGCGCGAGTGCCGACTGCTGACGGTCAATCAAGGCCGCGATCAGCGCCGACTTGTTGGGGAAATACTGATACAGCGAGCCCACGCTGACGCCGGCCACCTCGGCCACGCGGTTGGTATTGAAGCCTGCCAGTGACTCGCTCCCCAGAACGCGAGTCGCCGCAGCGAGGATCGTCTCGACCGTGTCCTCCGAACGCGCCTGTCGCGGCGACTTCCTGGGGTGCAGATCGATGCGGGGCATGGCGTGCTCCTGAGTGCGGAATGCGAGTTTGCATTATGAGCAATTGCTCGCACGATGGAGTCCGGCTGCCGAGATCCAGATGAACGCTTCTGATCCACGCTCTTCTTCTTTGCCGTCGCCCCCGCGCCGCCGCTTGCACACCGCCCTGCTGGCCGCTGTCGCCTCCGCCGTTGGTGTGGGCGGCCTGCTGACCTCGACGCCCTCGGGCGCACAGCAATTGCGTCCGACTCGCAGCGACTTCGAGGGCCCGTACCGTCCCCTCAGGTCAACGACCTGGGGTGGCGTCGACCTGATGAGCTCGCGTGACGCCGTCTCTGCCGGCAAGCCGCTGATCCTCGCAGGCCGCCTCATCGACGCGGCGGGCCGGCCCCAGGTGGGGTTCAATCTGCAGGTCTGGCAGGCGAATTCCACCGGGCGCTACGACTACCACCCGGGCGAGACCCCCGGCCACGGGCGACCCGATCCCGCGTTCCGCGGCCACGGGCAGTCAGAGGTCGACGCGCAGGGCTGGTTTGCCTTCCGCACCATCCGCCCAGGTGGCTACAGGCGCACGCTGTTTGGCTTCCTGCCCTGGACCTTCGTGCCCCACATCCACGTTGCGGTGCGTTCCGGAGAGCGCGATGTCCTCGTCACTCAGGCAGATCTGGACAAGATGGTGGCCGGGCGCGTCCCCGCCGCGTTCGAGGACCACGCCGAGTTGATGCGGTCAGCGGCGATGGGCAGGCTTGCTGCGGCCACTGGTAGCGCGGCCCTGGCGGGCGCCGTCATGCCCGACGGGGTTGAGCTGATCCGTTTCGACGTCGTGCTGGCGGCCGCGGACTGACGGGCGCGTCTGCAGCGGCGTGCAGCTTAGCCGGCCTCGGTCCCGGCGATGACGCCCTAGCCGCCCGTCACACAGTCAGCGCCTGGGGCCACTGCCAGGCACCCCGCGCAACGCGGTCGGCACGACCGCCGAGGAAGTCGCCGCAAACGCCCAGACCAAGTGGCGCGTCCCGCCACGCCGCTGCCGCCCCCTTTCGCCAGGGCGGCATGGCATAACGCAAAACATTTGCGCAAGACTGGCGCCCGAGCAGTGGCCCGTGCAGTGGCCCGTGCAGTGGCCCGTCCAGCAGCACGCAGGGCCGCACGCTCGCCGAGCTGTAGGCGCTGCTGGGCAGCGAGATCTAGCGTTGGAGTGCGCTGATCCGGCGCGCGAAGATCGAACCCGAGTAGCCGGCCGCGGCGGTGCGGCCCGGAACGGCGCCATCTTGATCTGGGTCAGCCCGCCGTCATCGCGCCGATGCATGATGCAGGCGTGGACAAGAAGTACATCCTCATCGTGCCGGCATCGGCACCGGTTCCCGCAGTCGATCACCCGGCACTGGCCGGCCCGGCCGACACCCTGCAGCGCGTGATGCGCGGCCTGCGTGGCGTGGTCGACAGCGGCGGCGGCAATCTCGTTGACCGCCACTGGATCCGCTCGCTGCGTGTCGAAGACGGCGAGGCCGACCTCACGCTGACGCTGTCGCCCCGCAGTTGCGAAGGCCGCGAACTGGCCGAGCGCAGCTTCGACGTGATGCGCAGGCTGCTGCCCGACACCGACGTGTTCGTGCACCACGCCTGAGGGCACGGCCCTGAAGCGCCGCGTCCTGCGGCGCCGGTGAGTCCCTACTCCGCCAGCGGCGCCGTGAGCGCGTCGATGCGCGCCATCACCTCGGGGGTCAGCTTGTCCAGCAGCTGCAGCGCACCCAGGTTCTGCTGCAGCTGCGCCAGCTTCGACGCGCCGGTGATCACGGTCGACACGTTCGGGTTCTTCGCCACCCAGGCCAGCGCCAGCTGCGCCAGGCTGCCGCCCAGCTCGGCGGCGATGGGCTGCAGCTTGGCCACCGCCTCGTTCTTGGCCGCGTGCGTGAGGCCGTCGCGCAGGAAGGCCATGTTCTCCATCGCGCCGCGGCTGCCCTCGGGGATGCCGGCCTGGTACTTGCCGGTGAGCAGGCCGCTGGCCAGCGGGCTCCAGGTCGTGAGGCCCAGGCCGAGGTCACCGTAGAGGCGCGCGTACTCCTGCTCGACGCGCTTGCGGTGGAACAGGTGGTACTGCGGCTGCTCCATCAGTGGCTTGTGCAGGTGGTGGCGCTCGGCAACCTCCCAGGCGGCGCGGATGTCGGCGGCCGGCCATTCGCTCGTGCCCCAGTACAGGGCCTTGCCCTGCGTGATGAGGTCGCTCATCGCCCACACGGTTTCTTCGATCGGCGTGTGCGGATCGGGGCGGTGGCAGTAG
>JBIJAP010000185.1:0-7041 GCA_044345715.1 Rubrivivax sp. | reverse complement strand
GCGCGGGCCGCTGCTCACAGCGCTGGGCAGCGTCACGCGCATGCCCTCGAGGCTTTCGTAGAAGTCCATGCTGTACAGCGTGGGCTGCAGCACGTAGCCGGGCGCGGTCTCGACGTTGCCCGCGGCCGCCGCAATGGCGCTGGGCGGCAGGAAGCCGGTGTCGATGATGCGCGCGGCGGGCAGGGCGTTGCCGCTGCTCAGCACCGAAAACAGGCCGCCGGCGACCGTGGCGTTGATCTGCGTCAGCGTCAGGTTCGTGGCGCTGCCGCCGGGGCGGAACTCCTGCAGCTGGCCGTTCACGAGCACAGCGTCGCCGATCAGGGGTTTGCTGGCGCTGCCGCGGAACACGAAGAGCGCGTCGGACGTGAGTGCATTGCCATCACCGTTGTCCTGGAACCAGAAGCCGTTGCTGGCCACGGCCGTGACAACGCCGGCGATGTTGCTGACGCTGCTGTTCGCAAACGTCGACAGGTGGCCGGTGCCTTGCAGCGTGCCGATGGACTGCGCCAGCGTGGCGCCGGCGGCCAACGTCAGCAGCGAGCCGGCCATTGCCGTGCGTGCGGCGCGGCCCAGCGGGTGCAGGCGGGCGCGAAAGGGGGTGTTCATCAAGAGGCCCCCGGGCTCAGGCGCGGCGGCGACGGGCGACGAAGCCCACCACGGCCAGGCCGGCAGCGAGCATGGCGGCAGTGCCGGCCTCGGGCACCGGCGTGGCCATCACGGTGAAGTTGTCGACGCGCCCGGTGCCGCCCGCGGCCACCGTGCCCCCGTTGATGGAGAACGTGTTGCTGCTGCTCAGCCGGATCACCACCAGGGCCTGGTCGTCCAGGGCGCTCACGCCCGAGAGATCGAAGCTGTAGGTGTGGACCGGGTTGTAGGTGGTCGAGCTCCACGAGGGTGCCGAGGCCACGCTGTAGCTGGCGAACGGCGTGAAGCTGACGCCGTCGGTGCTGTAGCCCAGGCTGAAGTCGCGCGGGCCGGTGTTGCTGCCGATCTGGTCGACGCTCAGCAGCAAGGCGGTGAAGCCGCTGGTGCTGAAGCTGAACTGGTAGTAGTCGCCCACGGCCCAGGTGTTGCTGCTGAACGAGTTGGCCGAGCCGTTGCCGGCGGGCGTGCTCCAGTCGGTGGCTGAGCCGGCGTGCACGCCCAGGGCCGTGCCGCTGCCCAGGCTGGCGGCCACCGAGGGCGATGTGCCTGAATCGGTCAGGTCGGCCGGCGTGGTGCTGCCTTCGAAGTCCCACTGGACGACGGTCACGGCGTGGGCCGGGAGCGACATCGCAATGGCTGCACTGGCGGCCCAGAGTGTCTTGCTCATGGTCTTGTTCATTGAAGTGCTCCTGGTGGACAGATGAAAAACACAAAGGGCCTGCAGCGCACCGCAGGCCCTCATTGCACGGGGCAAACATGAATCGTGCGTGACCGAGGCCGATTTCGCGGGGCTGCCCCGCCAGGAGACGGGGGCCACGGGCCCCTACACTGGCCTCATGCGCGCATTGAACGTTGTTGTCTCACGCCTCGTGCCGGCCGGCCTGGCTTTCTGCCTGTGGGCCGCGGCTTCCATGGCTTCTGCCCAGGGACAGCCGTCGCTGGGTCCGGCCCCGGTGGCCGTGACTACCGTCGAAGGCATCGCCGAGTACCGCCTGGCCAACGGCCTGCAGGTGCTGCTGGTGCCCGACGACAGCAAGCCCACCACCACCGTCAACGTCACGTACCGCGTGGGCAGCCGGCATGAGAACTACGGCGAAACCGGCATGGCGCACCTGCTGGAACACCTGCTGTTCAAGGGCACGCCGACGACGAAGAACGCCATGGCCGAGTTCTCGCGCCGCGGCCTGCGCGCCAACGGCAGCACCTGGACCGATCGCACCAACTACTTCGCCAGCTTCGCCGCCGACGACGCCAACCTGCGCTGGTACTTGAGCTGGCAGGCCGACATCATGGTCAACAGCTTCATCGCGAAGAGTGACCTCGACACCGAGATGACGGTGGTGCGCAACGAGTTCGAGGCCGGCGAGAACAACCCCGGCGGCGTGCTCTTCGAGCGCCTGCTGGGCACGATGTACGACTGGCACAACTACGGCAAGAGCACGATCGGCGCGCGCACCGACATCGAGAACGTCGACATCTCGCGGCTGCAGGCCTTCTACCGCCGCTACTACCAGCCCGACAACGCCACGCTCATCGTCGCCGGCAAGTTCGACACGGCCCAGGTGCTGGCCTGGGTGCAGCAGAGCTTCGGCGCCATTCCGAAGCCCACGCGCGTGCTCGAGCCCACCTACACGCTCGACCCGGCACAGGACGGCGAGCGCGTCGTCACGGTGCGGCGCGTCGGTGGTGCGCCGCTCATCTACATCGGCTACCACGTGCCGCCCGGCCCGCACCCCGACTTCGCCGCGGCGCAGATGCTGGCGCAGGTGCTGGGCGACACCCCCGGCGGCCGGCTGCACAAGCGCGTGGTCGAGAAGGGCCAGGCGGCACAGGCCTTCAGCGCCACGCTGGCCTGGGCCGAGCCGTCTTCGCTGATCGTCGGCGCGGCGCTCGCGCCGGGGCAGGACATGGCCGTGGCGCGTGCGGCGATGACGGCCGTGCTCGACGGCATGGCCAACGAGCCCGTCACGGCCGAGGAACTGCAGCGTGCGCGCCAGGCCTGGCTCAACAACTGGGACAACGGCTTCGCCGACCCCGAGCGCATCGGCGTGGCGCTGTCCGAGGCCATCGCGCAGGGCGACTGGCGCCTGTACTTCCTGGCCCGCGACCGCGTGCGCGCGGTGTCGCTGGACGACGTCAACCGCGTGGCACGCGCCTTCCTCAAGCGCGACAACCGCAGCGTCGCCATCTACGAGCCGGTGCGTGCGGCCGATCGAGCGCCGACGCCGGCCAAGGTCGAGGTGGCGCGGCTGGTCGAGGGCTACAAGGGCGACGCCGCCGCCGCGCTGGCCGAGGCTTTCGATCCGCGCCCGGCGACGCTCGACGCGCGCACCGTGCTCGGCCAGGTGCATGCCCAAGAGAAGGGCCCGGCACGCCTGCGCTACGCGCTGCTGCCCAAGGGCACGCGCGGCCGCGCGGTGCGTTTCCGGCTCGCGCTGCACCACGGCACCGAGAAGTCGCTGTTCGGCCAGCGCACGGTGGCGCAGCTGGCCGGTGCGCTCATCGACAAGGGCGGCGCGGGCCTGTCGCGGCAGCAGATCGCCGACCGCTTCGAGGAGCTGCAGGCGCAGGTGTCGATCCAGGGCACGGGCGAGTCGATCTGGGTCTCTGTCGTCACACGGCGCGAGCGACTGCCGGCCGTCATCGAGCTGATCGGCCGGCTGCTGCGCGAACCGGCCTTCGAGGCCGGCCCGCTGGAAGAAGCGCGCAGCCAGTGGCTCGTGGGCATCGAAGAAGCCCGCGAAGACCCCAGCGCCGTGGTCGACAAGCGCCTCGATCGCCACGGCAACCCCTGGCCGCTGGGTGACCTGCGCCACGTGCCCGACTTCGCCGAGGAAGCGGCGGCGGTCAAGGTCGTCACGCTCGACCAGGTCAAGGCCTTCCACCGCCGCTTCGTCAGTGCGCAGCGCGGCGAGTTCGCGGCCGTGGGCGACATGGACGTGGCCGCCGTGCGCAGCGCGCTGGCCAAGGCCTTTGGCGACTGGCGCCAGCCCGCCGGCGGCCCGGAGCCGCAGGCCCGCGTGCCGCGGCCGCAGGCGCCGGTGACGGCGCAGCGCTTCGTCGAGGCCACGCCCGACAAGGCCAATGCCAACCTCGCCGCGCGGCTGGTGCTGCCCATCGACGACCGCCATCCCGACCACCCGGCGCTGCTGCTGGCCAACCACGTGTTCGGGCGCGACACCGACTCGCGCCTGTGGACGCGCATCCGCGAAACCGAAGGCCTGAGCTACGACGTGCGCAGCTGGTTCGAGTTCCCGGTGCAGGACCTCGGCACCACCTGGACCGTGACCGCCATCTTCGCGCCGCAGAATCAACCGCGGGTCGAGAAGGCGCTGCAGGAGGAGCTGGCGCGCTCGCTGGCCGATGGCTTCACGCAGGCCGAGCTTGAACAAGGCCGCGCCGGCCTGCTGAAGAGTCGGCAGCTGTCGCGGGCCCAGGACGGCGTGCTGGTCGGGCGGCTCGCCGGCAACCTGTACCACGAGCGCCGCTTCGAGCGCGAGCAGCAGCTCGACGACGCGCTCGCCCGCGTCACGTTGGCCCAGCTCAACGCCGCCTGGCGCCGCCACATCGACCCGGCCAAGCTCGTCACCGCCTGGGGCGGCGATTTCCGCGCCAAGCCCTGACGACACCGAGCCCAGTCCGAGGAGGCGGCCTGCAGCCCCCGCCGCCCCGGCCCCCCTGCCGACCGGCCACGCTGGCCGCGCGCGCCCAGCGGCGAGGTCGTGCCACGGCTGCTGGGCGGCTTTGACCACCCATTGATGGAAGCGCTGGTGGTGCTGCACGAGCACGCCATCGTGCACTGCGACGTCGCGCCCGGTGCAGCAGGACTTTGGCGCCGCCCGCCGCGTGGTGCGGCCCGAGCAGCGGCCGCAGACGGTGCAGGAGTTCCGCAGCGGGTTCAACCGGTCCGATCCGAACGAAACCGACAGCACGCTGCCCGCCACCGAGCCGGCCGCCGTGGACCTGGCGCTGACCTGGGCGGTGTTCGCACGGCGCTGAACAGCGGGCTCAGGCGAGGTCACTTCCGGGCCTCGCGCCGCCGGTGCCGCGGGCACCATGGGGCCATGGCTGCCACCCGCCCACCGCCCCGACTCGTGCTGCTGCCCGGCCGCCTGCTGGTGCTGCTGCTGATGCGCCTGGACGACGGCACCTGCGTGGCGCTGGCCGAGCGCCCGGCGCGCCTGCTCGATGCCTTGCGCGCCGCGCATGCCGTGCTCGGCTTCGGTGGTGTGCACCGCGCCGAGCCGAGCCCGGAGGAACTGCTGCCCTGGGCTGGCAACGTGTGATCAGCCGCCGTTGCTGACCCCGTGCGCCACGTGCCCCGCCGGCACGTGGGGCGCGGCGTTTTCGACGTGGCCGGTCTGGTCGTCGAAGAAGAAGTCGGGCTCGAACTCGCGCAGGAAGCTGCCCTTGGCCAGGCCGCCCAGGAACATGGCTTCGTCGACGTCGATCTGCCAGTTCATCAGCGTGCGGATGGCGCGCTCGTGGGCCGGCGCGCTGCGCGCCGTGACGAGCGCCGTGCGCAGCCGCAGGCCGCCCGGGCCGGGCTCGCGCTGCAGTCGGTGCAGGGCTTCGAGCAGCGGCTTGAAGGGGCCTGGCGCCAGCGGCGTGGCGGCACGCTCGCGCTCGTGGTCCTGAAACGCCGGCAGGCCCTGGCTCTGGTAGACGCGCTCGGCCTCGTCGGAGAACAGCACCGCGTCGCCGTCGAAGGCGATGCGCACCTCGTCGGGGTGGTTGGCGCCGGCACGCGCGCTGTCGGGGTAGACACGCGCCGCCGGCACGCCGGTGAGCAGCGCCTCGCGCACGTCGGCCTCGTTGGTGCTGAGAAAGAGATTCGCCGCCAGCGGCCGCAGGTAGCGCCAGGGTGGCTCGCCGCGCGTGAACACGCCGCGCTGCACCGGCAGCCCGTAGTGCTGCGCCGAGCGGAACACGCGCAGGCCCGAGACGGGGTCGTTGCGCGACAGGATCACCACCTCGACGCGTGCGCGCTCGGGGGTGTTGAAGGCCAGCAGCTTGTGCACCAGCGAAAACGCCACGCCCGCCCGCGCGGGTTGGTCGAGCCGGGCCAGCTGCAGCTGCATGTAGGCGCGGTCGTCTGCGGCCTCGAAGAGGCGGTTCTCCTCTTCGAAATCGAACAGGGCGCGCGAGGAGATGGCGACGACGAGCTGGCCTTCGAGTGTGGCGGGCATGCGTCGGATTGTGAACTCGGGCACGCTTGGCAAGGGCCTTTGGCTGCCCAGGCCACGCCGGATTCATCGCGCTGCCACATGGCCCGCGCAACATCACTGCACGCCGCCTTCATCGCCGGAGTCACCATGACCGCCGACCTGTACACCCTGGCCATCGAACACCGCCCCGAGAACCGCAGCCGCCGCGCCGAAGCCCCCCGGCTGCCGGTGTGGGAGCAGCCGCGCAGCGAGGCGTTCTTCGAAGATCTGGATCCGGCGCCTGCACTGCAGGTGATGCCGCACCCGGCGGCGGGTCTGCCGGGCTTGCCGCTGGCGGCCTGAGGCCGGCCGGGGCGATCCCTCCGGCCCGGCTTCGCCAGCCACCCCGGCGGATAGCATCCGCCGCGTGCTGCAACTCCACGATGTCCACTACGCTTGGCCCGGCGGGGCCGAGTGCCTGGTCATCCAGCACCTGACGCTGCAGGCCGGCCAGACCCACTTCCTGCACGGTCCCAGCGGCTGCGGCAAGAGCACGCTGCTCGGTCTGATGGCCGGCGTGCTGCTGGCGCAGCGGGGCCGCGTCGAACTGCTCGGCCAGGACTGGGCCGCGCTGCCCGCCGGCCGCCGCGACGCACGCCGGGCCGATCACGTCGGCGTCATCTTCCAGCAGTTCAACCTGCTGCCCTACCTGAGCGTGCGCGACAACGTGCTGCTGCCCACGCGCTTCTCAGGCCTGCGCGCGCAGCGCTGCGAAGGCGGGCCGCTGGCCGCTGCCACCGCGCTGTTGCAGCGCGTGGGCCTGGGTGCTGATCTCCACGGCCGCCGCGCCGACGCCTTGAGCGTGGGCCAGCAGCAGCGCGTGGCGGCGGCGCGCGCGCTCATCGGCGGGCCCGAACTCGTGATCGCCGACGAGCCCACCTCGGCGCTCGACGCCGCCCGGCGCGACGACTTCATGGCGCTGCTGCTGGACGCCTGCGCCGCCGCTGGCAGCACGCTGGTGTTCGTGAGCCACGACGAGCGCCTGGCGGCGCGCTTTGCGCAGCGGCTGGACCTGCCGGCACTCAACCGCGCCGCGGTGGGCGTGGCGGCATGAAGGCGCTGTTCGCCATCGCCTGGCACAGCGCCCTCAACCGCCGCGGCACGCTGGCGCTGGTGGTGCTCAGTCTAGCGCTGGCTACCGCGCTGCTGCTCGGCCTGGAGCGGCTGCGCTCCGACATCCGCGCCGGCT
>JBIJAP010000184.1:0-7058 GCA_044345715.1 Rubrivivax sp. | reverse complement strand
CTCTCCTGAGCCGCCAGAGTGCAATCTGCCGCCAGACACCGGGCCGGCCCACCAGCATTGAAGGGCAGCTTCCCGGAGCCGGCTCGAACTGGCAGTCCCGGCCATGAGCAGCCGCTGGCCAGCGACTGGTTCATGGCTGATCCTTCAAGGATCCGCCCTGGCGCACAGGTCCCACGGACCCGGGCTGACGTGTCATCGGATGCTGCAGATCCACTTCGGACCCCCGTCACAGAATCCGCGCCGCAGCAGGTGAACGAAAAAGTCTTCGCCGTTGTCGAAATCAGCGCTCCGACCGTGTCATCCCCATGAGCAGCAGGCAAAGGCACCATCCCGGCGCCCCTGGCTGCCTCATCAACGGAGCATGAGATGACAGCTTTGACACTCGACGCGCGTGGCAACCGCGCTCCTGCCTGGTTCTGGGCCATGGCGGGCTTCGGCGTGCTGTGGAACCTCTACGGCATCCATCAGTTCATCGGCACCCTCACGCCGGCGGGGCGATCTGCGATGGCTGCCGGCATGACTGCGGCGCAGGCGCAGATCTACTTCTCGCTGCCGGCCTGGATGACGGCTGTCTTCGCCGTCGGCGTCTTCGGCGGACTTTTGGGCTCCCTGGTTCTGGCCGCGCGGCGCACTGCCGCCTTGCCGGTCTTTGCTGTGTCGCTGGTGGGCTACATCGCGCTGTTCGCCGGCGACGTGTACTTCGGTGTCTTTGATGCCATGCCGGGCCAGCTGGCGATCCTTGTCTTCGTCGTGCTCGTGGCCGCGGCCCTGCTCGCGACCGCTTGGGCGGCCCGCTCCCGCTGGCTGCTTCGCTGACGGGCCCGCTTGATCCGCTACTCTTTACCCATTCCTAGGAATACCACCATGCAATACATCCTGCTTCTGAACGAGCCCGAGAGCGAGTTCGCAAAGCGCAACGACCCCCAGCAGGCTGCAGCCTACTGGGGCGGCTGGAACGCCTTCATCGGTGCGATGGCCCAGGCTGGCGTCATCGTCAAGGGCGACGGTTTGCTGGGGCCGAACACCGCCACGACGGTGCGCATCCGCGACGGCAAGCGCATCGTCCAGGACGGCCCCTTCGCCGATACCAAGGAGCAACTGGGCGGCTACTTCGTCATCGAGGTGCCCGACCTCGACGCGGCACTGGAGTGGGCCGCACGAGCCCCTTCGGCGGCCTGCGCGTCTGTCGAGGTGCGGCCGGTGATGCCGCCGATGGCGCCCCCGGGCGCGTGAGCGCAGTCCACGCCGCCGAACTGGCGGCACGCGATGCCTACGGCCGGCTGCTGGCACTGCTGGTGGCCCGGTCGCGGGACATCGCGGCGTCCGAAGACGCACTGTCCGAGGCGTTCGTCGCGGCGTTGCGCACCTGGCCGGTCGACGGTGTCCCAGCCAACCCCCAGGCCTGGCTGCTGACAGCAGCCCGCAACCACCTGCACAACCTGCGCCGGCACCAGGGTGTGGTGGACGCCTCGGCCCTGGACCTGGCGCTGCTGCAGGACGAGGCGGCGCCCGAGGCGCAGGCCGTCCCCGACGACCGGCTCAAGCTGCTGTTCGTCTGCGCCCACCCGGCCATCGATGCTGCCGTGCGCACGCCGCTGATGCTGCAGACGGTGTTGGGTCTGGACGCAGCGCAGATCGGCGCTGCTTTCCTGGTGGCGCCTGCCACGATGGGCCAGAGATTGGTGCGGGCCAAGGCGAAGATCCGGGACGCCGGGTTGCGCTTCGAGTTGCCCGCCGCCGAGGACATGCCCGAGCGTCTGGAGGACGTGCTCGCTGCCGTGTATGCCGCCTACGGCACGAGCTGGGATGCGGTGCCCGGCGCCGACACCGGGCAGCACGACCTGGTCGACGAGGCACTGTTCCTGGGCCGTTTGATCGTTGCGCTGCTACCCGGCGAGCCCGAGCCGCAGGGCCTGCTGGCGCTGATGCTGTACTGCGAGGCGCGCTGGCCCGCACGCCGGGCGGCCGACGGCAGCTTCGTGCCCCTGAACCGCCAGGACGCACGCCTGTGGCGGCGCGACCTGATTGTCGAGGCCGAGGGGCATCTGACCACCGCAGCGCAACGCGGCATCTTCGGCCGCTACCAATGTGAGGCTGCCATCCAGTCGGTGCATGTCCAACGCCCCATCACCGGCCGGACGAACCATGAGGCGCTGGCCGCCTTGTATGGCCTGCTGGCTCGCCACAGCCCCTCAGTCGGCGTGCTCGTGGCACAGGCAGCGGCAATGGTGGAGGCTGGAGATCCGACAAATGCGCTGGCGGTGCTCTCGCGCCTGTCGCCAGCTGATGTCACGGGCTACCAACCATACTGGGTCACCTTGGCTCGCGCGGAGACCGCCGTCGGTCATCACGAATCGGCGCTGCAATCGCTCGACCGCGGCATCGGCTTGACAGAGGATGCCGCAGTACGCGCCTATCTGAGGACCTTCTTGAGCCCGCAGTCGGAGACCGGCTCACAGAGTTGATGACGGTGTGTGCGAATGGCGTCCAGATCCGGCTGATCCGTCATGGGAGCGATCGGTTTGCGGCAGTCGGATCGCAGGCGGCAACGTCGCAGAAGGGTCGTGGGCTGCCGACCGTTACCGCGCCCCGGCCGCCCCGAAGCTGTCATCTGAATTGATGATGCATGGAAGCGAGATGAACGTACGACGTGGGTGGCCCTTTGCCGAAGTTCCTCTCGCGCCACGACTCCGTTCGGGCTGAGCCCTTCGACAGGCTCAGGACAGGCCTGTCGAAGCCTCTTCCTCAGCACCGTCTGTCGCTCATCCACCGCCGCTGTTTTCGGTCCGAAAGCCCACCCTGCTTGTTGCAAAGGGCTGTGCGGGCGGGGGCTGTGGCGTGACCTTGAAGCGCCGAGAAGCGCAGGGTTCAGGGCCCGCGCGCGCAGCGGGCGCAGCCCGCGTAGCGAGTTTTGCGGCGGGGCCATGGACCCGATGCACTGAGCCCGGACACAAACAGTCCTGAGGACTGTTTGTGCCTGGCGAAGGCCCGGGCCTCCGGCCCGGGCCGCAGGGCAGTCGGCCCGCAGGGCCGACCGCTTCAACTCACGCCGCAGCCCCCGCCCGCACAGCCCTTTGCCGCCGCGATGCTTCGAGCGCGAATGTCTGCGCGGCAGCAGGCTTCGACAGGCCTGTCCTGAGCCTGTCGAAGGGCTCAGCCCGAACGGAAGGTGGGGTGAGAACGGCCGCAGCGGGTCGACAGCACTCCGTCGCCGTCGCAGCCGGACTGCCGCAACCCGGACTCGGCCGGCCAGGGCGCATCATTCAGCAACGGCCCGTCTCAGAAAAAAAGGGCCCGAATCGAAAGAGTCGACGGGCCCTGAGACCGTCAAGGCAGCCAGCGCGCCGCCGCGTCGAGCAGGCCCTGGCGCACGCGCTGCTGGCGCGCCGGGTCGGTGTCGCCGCAGGCCAGGCGGCACATCCAGTCGCTGGGTGACTCGAAATCGCAATGCGAGGCGCCGGCGATCAGCTCGTCGCGCCACAGCACCGGCAGCGTGGTGGCCCATGGCGCGGCTACGGCTTCGGCGTTGCAGCGCGAGGGCGGTGCGCGCAGCAGTAGCGCCTCGGTGCGCAGGCGGCCGGCGGCGGCCAGGCCCAGGCGCTCGGCCTCGCCGGGCGTCACGCGTCGAACGGGTCGAGGCCGACGTAGCCGACCACGCCCGGCTCGTCAGCCGCCAGCAGGCTCGACAGGCCGCCGGCCGAAAAGCCCACCAGCATCACCTTCTGCACCGGCGCGCCCACACCCTTGAAGGCCTCGCCCGCGCGCAGCGAGGCCACGAGCGCGGCGAGTGCGCGCGCGTTGCAGCGGAAGTCGAAGGTGCAGGGCAGGTCGGGCGTCAGCACCAGCACGCCGGCATCGGCCAGCGCCTGCGCATGGCCGGCCAGCGTGCGCCGGCTGCGCGTGAAGCCGTGCGACAGGATCGCGGCCCCGCGCGGGGAGCCGGCTGCCGGGTACACATCGAGCGTGACGCGGTGGCCGTCGAGCGTGTGGACCTGCGTCTGCACTGGCGCCTGCGCGGCGGCCCGCATGGGCGCCAGCAGGGCCGCGAGCAAAGCAGCCAGCCCAACAAGCACCCGGCGAGTCAGCAACATCGGCATGCCGGCATTGTGTGCCGCCGCCCCGGCGCCTCAGGCGTAGCTCAGCTCCTTCACCTTGCCGCCGAACACGCGGTAGCTGTAGATCGTGTAGCCCACGATGGTGGGCACGGTGATGGCGCAGCCGAAGGCGATGACCGCCAGCGAGCTGGTGGCGCTGGCGGCTTGCCAAATGGTGAGGCGGTCCATCACCACGTACGGAAACAGGCTGTAGGCCAGGCCAATGGCGCCGAACACGAACACCGCCACCACGGCCACGAAGGGCAGCCAGCACAGGCGGCCCAGCACCTGCTTTGAATTGAGCATGGCGCGCGCGGCCACCAGCGCGGCCAGCGTCACCAGCGGAATCGGCAGCAGCGCAATGAACTCCGGCATGCTGAACCAGCGCTCGCGCACGGTGGCACTCACCACCGGCGTGGCCAGCGACACCAGGCCCATGCCCAGCACCACCGGCGCCCAGGCGCGTTTGGCCCAGCGCACGGCGTGCTGCTGCAGCGCGTCTTCGGTCTTCATCACCAGCCAGCAGGCGCCCAGCAGCACATAGGCCGCCGGCAGCAGCAGCGCAATGGCACCGGCAAACCACAGCGCCGCGCCGCCCTCGGCAAAGCCGGTGATGTAGCGGCCGAGCATCCAACCCTGTGACGTGGCCGCGATGCCGCTGCCGGCCCAGAAGGCGAAGTTCCACAGCGGTTTCCACTGGTCTTGCGCCTTGACGCGGAAGTCAAACGCCACGCCGCGCAGCACCAGGCCCACCAGCATCAGCGTCACCGGCAGGTACAGCGCCGTCAGCACCAGGCCGTGGGCCTTGGGAAAGGCGATCAGCAGGATGCCCACGCCGAGTACCAGCCAGGTCTCGTTGGCGTCCCAGAAAGGGCCGATGCTGGCGATCATGGTGTCGCGCTGCGGCGGCGTGGCGCGGTGCAGCAGCAGGCCGACGCCCAGGTCGTAGCCGTCGAGCACCACGTAGGCGAGCATGGCCACGCCCATCAGCGCCATGAACACCACGGGCAGCGTGGTGGACCAGTCGATGTTCATGCGGCGGCTCCTTGCTGGCCGCCCTGCTTTGCGCCGGCCGGCTGCGGCGCACCGCCCGGCATGGGCACCGGCTTCTCGGCCATGTGCTTGACGACGCTCACATAGGCCACCAGCAGCGCCAGGTAGACCGTGAGGTACAGGGCCAGCGTGAAGGCGATGTGCGAGCCCGGCACGGTGGAAGCCACCTCGTCCACGCGCAGCAGGCCCTGGACGATCCAGGGCTGACGGCCCACTTCCGTGACATACCAGCCCGCCACCGTGGCCGTCCAGCCACTGAAGGCCATCAGCGCCAGGCCGCCCAGCACGGGCCGCGGCAGCGCCGCGCCGTTCCAGCCGCGGCGCTTCAGCAACCAGAGGCCGCCCCAGCTGGCCAGCAGCATCAGCATGCCGGTGCCGACCATCACGCGGAAGGCATAGAACACCGGCGCCACGGGCGGGTGCGCGCCGGCAAAATCGTTCAGACCCTGCAGTTCACCCTCGGCGTCGTGCTTCAGGATGAGCGCCGCGCCCTTGGGGATGCCGATCTCGAAGTGGTTGGTGCGGGCTTCCTGGTCCGGCACGGCAAACAGCAGCAGTGGCGCGCCGCGCTGCGTCTCCCAGATGCCTTCCATGGCCGCCACTTTGGCCGGCTGGTGCTGCAGCGTGTTGAGGCCGTGGAAGTCGCCAGCCAGAATCTGCAGCGGAATCAGCACCGCACCCACCGTGAGGCCGAAGCGCAGCGACTTGCCCGTGCTCGCATTGGCCTTGTTCTTGAGCAGCTGCCAGGCCGCCACACCGGCCACCAGAAAGGCCATCGTCAGCCCGCTGGCCAGCAGCATGTGCACCAGGCGGTACGGGAAGCTGGGGTTGAACACCACCTCGAGCCAGCTGGTGACGAAGAACTCGCCGTTGATGATCTGCACGCCCGCCGGTGTGTGCATCCACGAGTTCAGCGCCAGGATCCAGAACGCGCTCATCGTGGTGCCGAAGGCCACCAGCGCGGTGGCGATCAGGTGCACACGCTCGCTCACCTTGCCGTGGCCGAAGAGCATGATGCCCAGGAAGGTGGCTTCGAGGAAGAACGCCGTCAGCACCTCGTAGCCCAGCAGCGGCCCCGCGACATTGCCCACGCGTTCCATGAAGCCCGGCCAGTTGGTGCCGAACTGGAAGCTCATCACGATGCCGCTGACCACGCCGAGCGCGAAGCTGAGCGCGAACACCTTGGTCCAGAAACGGTAAGCCATCAGCCAGCCGTCGTCGCGCGTTTTCAGCCAGCGCAGGCGGAAGAACAGCAGCGCCCAGCCCAGCGCGATGGTGATCGTGGGAAAGAGGATGTGGAAGGTGATGTTCGCCGCGAACTGCATGCGGGCGAGCAAGAGGGCGTCCATGGTCTTGCGTTCCTGTGGTTCAGCTGCGGCCGCCGGGCACGAGCTTGAGCTTGTCCTTGAGTTCGAGCAGGCGCTGCACCTTGGCGCCCATCTTCATCAGCTGCGCCAGCGTGGCGGCGTCGAGGCGCTGCACGTCGTCGAACCAGCTCGTCATCAGCTCGATGAGGTCGTGCATGCCCTTCATGCGGGCCTGCGCAAAGCGGTCTTCGGGCGTGGTGGCTTCTTCGAGCAGCGCGTTGCGCAGCATCGTCAGCGTGGGTTCGATCTCGCGGCGGCGGCGCTCTTCGGCCAGCGTGCGGAACACCTCCCAGGCGTCGGCAGGCGCCTCGAAGTACTCGCGCCGATCGCCGCTGTGGTGGCGCAGGTGCACCAGGCGCCAGGCCTGCAGCTCCTTCAGGCCCATGCTGACGTTGCTGCGGCTGAACTCCAGCGCCTCGCCGATCTCGTCGGCATTGAGCGGCCGCGACGAGTGTTGGCGCTGATGTAGATCCGCCTTTATTCGCTGGCGAGGTGGCGGATTTGCGTGTGGGCTGGACTTGCGGTGAGGTTGCCGCGGCCCAAT
>JBIJAP010000183.1:0-7084 GCA_044345715.1 Rubrivivax sp. | reverse complement strand
ATGAACACGCCCAGGATCAGCAGCGCGCAGCCGATGTAGACCAGCGTCTGCCCGGGCGCGCGCGCCACCTGGAACACACTGGCCTGCACCTGCTTGAAGTCCTTCAGCTGAAAGATCATCGGTGCCGGGTAGAAGTAGCTGTCCGACACCGAGGTCACCGCCAGCGTCATGAAGCGCTCGGCTTCCGGGCTCGGCTTGAGTGCCGCCAGGCCGGCCTGTTCGCGCGTGAGGTTCATCAGCTCGAACAGCGATCCATTGAGGATGCGCAGCATGACCTCGCTGACGCGCATGCGGTCGGCTTCGGGCACGGTGGCCTCGAGGAAGTCGGCCAGTGCCTGCAGGCCGTTGACCGGGGCGCCCTGCGTGCCCGGCAGCTTGCCCTGCTCGGAGCCGGCGAAGAGGCCCAGCACCCGGCGCGTGGTGCCCAGCAGCTGCTCGGCGACCTCGGGGCGGTCGGTCGGCGCGGCCAGCGCCACATAACGGCGGGCGGCAAGGTCGCGCTGGGCCGGATCGTCGAGCGCCTGGCGCAGCCGCATCCAGCCGTCGATCTGGCCTTGTTCGTCAGCCGGAACGCGCAGGTAGCGGAACTCGTCCTGCGGCGACTCGCGCATGCCGAACAAGAAGACAGCTGCGCCCTCGAGCACGACCGGCGACATGAAGTTCTGGAACTCGCGCGCCTGGCCTGCCGCGTCGCGGATGCGGTAGGTGATGCTGGGGCCGATGTTGGTGAGGTCGCGCTTGGTCACGGTCTTGTCGCCAGCGCCCAGGCGCTGGTCGAGCGAGTGCACGAGGTCGACGCTGCGCACGTCGGCGCCGGCGCTGTCGGCACCACCCGCAGGGCCGCTCATGTTCTCGACGTTGATGACGCGCAGCGTCGCGAACTCCAGCGTCGACTTCTCCTCGCCCTTCGGGCCGGTGCTCACCAGTTGCGTGCTGCCGCCGATCTGGCCCTGCACGTCGAAGCCCTGGCCCGGGCCCAGCGGCAGCGCGCGCAGCGTGACGCTGGAGCCGCCGTCGTCGAAGCTGCTCTGGTAGATGGCGACGCCGCGGTGGTAGGCGGGCTTGTTGACCTCGACGCGGTGCTCGATCTTCTGGCCGCTCTCGTGGTCGTGGACGACGATCTCGCTGGCGAAGAGACGCGGCATGCCGGTGGGGTAGTACTCGACGATGAAGCGTTTGAGCTCGACATCGAAGGGCAGGTCCTGCAGCACCACGCCGCCGGGCATGGTGAGTACAGCGGTGCTGGCCTTCAGGCCCTCGGGCACGAACAGGTTGCCGCGGAAGGTGGGGTTGGTGGCGGCCAGCCGGTGCTGCTCGGGCACGTCGGGGATCAGGCCACCGCCGGCGAACACGCTTTTGCCGAAGATCGCCATCTGCGCCCGCACCATCAGGTCGCCGTCGAGCAGGCCGCCGATGCACACCAGCACGATGGCCGAGTGCGCCGCGAGGTAGCCGATCTTGTTGGGCCGGCCCTTGCGGGCCGCGATCATCACGCCGCTGTCGCGCGTTTGCACCTTGGCATGCCAGCCCTGCGCCACCAGCAGGCCGCTGACGCGCGCCAGCGCATCGGCGGGCGTCTCGGCCACCGCGGCCTGGCCCTTGTGCGCAAACGCCATCATGCTCTTCTCGCGGATGTCTTCCTTGTACTGGGTCCAGTCGGCAATGATCTTCGGCAGGTTGCGCGCGATGCACAGGCTGGTCGAGAGCACGAGGAAGGCCAGGATCAGCAGGAACCAGGGCGCGCTGTACACCGTGTGCAGGCGCATCGCCGAGAACACGTCGGCCCAGAAGGGGCCGAACTGGTTCACGTAGTTGATCGCCGGCTCGTTCTGCTTGACGACCGTGCCGATGACGCTGGCGATGCAGATGATGCTCAGCAGCGAGATCGAGAAGCGCATCGACGAGAGCAGCTCGACGGTGTCGCGCAGGGTGCGCGAGCCGACAGAGACCTCGACGCCAGACGTGGATACGGACATGCGACCGATTATGGTTGGCACGGCCCGCGGCAGCGGGTTACAAAAGGCGAAGGGCCGGCGGTCGGCCGGCCCCTCGCTGCATCAGTGCGCTTCAGGTGCGCTTCAGCGCAGGCCGGCAGCGAAGTCGGACACCGCCTTGATCTCGCGCTCGGTCATCTTGCCGGCGATGGTGATCATCTGGGCGTTGTTGCCGCGCTCGCCCAGGCGGAAGGCGTTCATCTGCGCTTCGGTGTAGGCCACGTGCTGCCCGGCGATGCGCGGGTATTGCGCGGGCATGCCGCTGCCGGCCGGGCCATGGCAGGCCGCGCAGGCCGGCACACCCTTGGAGGCGATGCCACCGCGCCAGATGGACTCGCCCAGCGCCACGGTGTCCTTGTTGCCGGCGAAGCCCTTCGGCGCCGGCTTGCTGCCGTAGAAGGCGGCGATGTGTTTCATGTCCTCTTCGGACAGCGCGGCAACCATGCCGGCCATGATGGCGTTCTTGCGCTTGCCGCTCTTGAACTCAATGAGCTGCTTGACCAGGTACTCGGGGTGCTGGCCCTGGAGGATGGGGTTGGCCGGCGCTCCGCGCGAGCCGTCGGCAGTGTGGCAAGCCAGGCAGGTGACGGCCAGTTGCTGGCCCTTGGCCAGATCGGGCTTGAAGGCCGGTGCCGGTGCGGCAGCCAGGGCAGATGCCACCGGCAGGGTGCTCAAGGCGAGTGCGGCGAGCGTGGCGGACAGTGTCGGCAGCTTCATTCGAGGGCTTTCGGGTGGGCGCGGATCCGGCCGCTGCACACGCAGCCCGCCGGACAAAACCCATGAATTTTACAATGCACCATGACACCGCCCTTTCGTGCCCCCCCCGCCGCGCCGACCGCAGCCTCCAGTCCGCGTCAGAGCAAGGTCGCGGCGCCCTCTGCCGAGGCCCGCGCCGCGCTGGCGTGGCTGCACGGGGCGCGCTTCCTCACCACGGCCAGCAAGCTCGATCAGCTGCCCGCCGATGAACTGCCCGAGATCGCCTTCGTCGGCCGCAGCAACGCCGGCAAGAGCACGGCCATCAACCGCCTGACGCAGCAAAAGCGCCTGGCCTTCGCCTCGCGCACGCCAGGCCGCACGCAGCACATCAACCTCTTCGATGTCGGCCCGCGCGACGCCGTCGAGGTGCGCCTGGCCGATCTGCCCGGCTATGGCTACGCCGCGGTGGCGCGCACGGCCAAGCTGCGCTGGCAGGAGGTGATGGCGCAGTACCTCGAGCGCCGCCGCTCGCTGCACGGCGTCGTGCTCATGGCCGACTCGCGCCTGGGCCTCACCGAGCTCGACCAGCGATTGTTGGCGCTGATGTCGCAGCGCATCATCACCGGCGAGGTGCGCCTGCTGGTGCTGCTGACCAAGGTCGACAAACTCAATCGCAACGACGCGCAGAAGGCGCTGCGCGACACCGGCGAGGCCTTGGCCGATCTCGGCTCTGAGGCGTCCGACATCGGCATCACGACGTTCTCTGCGCTCTCCGGCCAGGGCCTGGGCGATGTGGCCGAGGCCCTGCGCGGCTGGGTGCCCGCCGCCGTGGCGCCGGCGGAGGCCGAGCCAGCGGCAGCCCCCGCACCCGCGCCGGCCGCGCCCCCGCCAGTCTCGCCATGAGTGCCGTGCGCAGCTTCGACACCGCGCTTCCGCACGGCGTGACGTTGGCCTGCCGCGCAGCCGGGCAGGGCCCCGTGCAGGCACTGCTGCTGCATGGGTTTCCGGAGGCCGCCTTTGCCTGGGACGAGGTGCTTGAGCGGCTGGCCCCGCTCCATGCGGCGCTGGCGCCCAACCAGCGCGGCTACGTGGGCTCGTCGGCGCCCGAAGGTGACGGCGCCTACCGCGCCCGCCACCTGGTGACGGACCTCGTGGCGCTGATCGAGCAACTCGGCGCGCCACTGCCGCTACTGGTGGCGCACGACTGGGGTGGCGCCGTGGCCTGGAACCTGGCCGCGCAGCGGCCGGGCCTGATCCGCCGGCTGCTCATCATCAACTCGCCGCACCCGGCCACCTTTTTGCGCGAGCTGCGCGAAGATGCCGAGCAGCAGGCCGCCAGCGCGTACATGAACTTCCTCGTGCGGCCCGATGCCGCAACGTTGCTGGCCGACGACGACTTCCGCCGGCTCTGGCCGTTCTTCGGCGGCGCCGCCTGGCTCGACGAGGCCACGCGCGAGCGTTACCGCCAGGCCTGGCGCAACGCCGGTCGCGGGCTCGATCCGATGCTCGCCTGGTACCGCGCCTCGCCGCTGCGCCCGGGCGCCGGCGAGAGCGATCCGCTCCACCGCATCGAGCTGCCCGACGACGCCGTGACGGTGCCTGTGCCGACCACGGTGCTCTGGGGCGAGCAGGATGTGGCGCTGCGCCCGGGCCTGTTGCGTGGGCTCGAACGCTGGGTGCCGCAGCTCGAGCTGCGCCGGGTGCCCGAAGGCACACACTGGCTGGTGCACGAGCAGCCGTCGCTCGTGGCCGCCACCATCGCCGAGCAGATCGACCGGACCCTGGGCCGATAGGTCCTAGGCTGCGGTTTCCGCCGCCACGTCCTGCTGCACGCGTAGGGCGGCGGTGCCGACGATCGAGCGCACGCGCAGCGTCTTCGCCAGGCCGTTGTCGTGCATCAGTGCCAGTGCGTGGCTGCGCACGGCCCACGTCTCGTCGCTCGCGCCGTCGCCAAAGAGCAGGTACTCGCCTTGCTCGCCGCGCCACAGCAGCTGCGCCTGCAGCCAGCGGCCCTGCATGAACATGCGCGTCCAGTCACCGATGTGCAGCGCCGCCAGCCAGGCTTCGGCGGCCGACTCGCCTTGCGCGGGCGTCACGTGGGAGCGGATGAACTCGGCCGGTACGGTGTCGAGCTGGTGGGCATCGAGTGGCCCGTCCAGCGTGCTGGGTGCGGCGTCGGGGCGGCTGCCCTTGAGCTTGAGTTCCGATTTCTGCAGAGCGCCCACCTGCGACGTCAGCGTGTCCAGACGGCGCTGCAGCCGCTTGTCGAGGAAGCCCTGCAGATGGTCCCAGGCCCAGCGGTACAGGCCCGTGTGCTGCGTCGTCTCGCTGGCAATCTGGTCGATGGTGTCCTGTGCCGTGCGCAGCAGGGCCAAGCGCTCCGGGTCGCCGCCATGCGGCGTCATCTCGGCAATGAACACCAACTGGTTGATGAAGCGCCACAGAGGGTGGAAGTCGTGGTCGAGCAGGCTGCGGTCGCGGACGGCCAGGCGCATCGCCGGGCCGTGCAGGCGCGAAATCAGCAGCATGACGTCCTGCGGCACCCGGCGGTCGGCGATCATGGCCTCGAAAAGGCGGCCGACCAGCTCGATGGTCTGTCTGTCGGCGCGTTGCGTGGTATCGCGGGCGACGGTGGTCCAGCCCTCCAGCGGCATTGCGCCCGTGCGTGGAGCCGGCGGCGGCGCGGCCACGAGGCGCGCCCCGTGCTGCGTGTCCGGCGACTCCGACATCGTCTCGCTGATGCGGTGCAGGTCGGGGCTGTAGGTCGACATCACCGAGCGGCCGCCGAGGCGCGAGCCCGACGGCAGGATCAGTGTGCGGTAGGCCGCGGGCTCCACGCCCTGGCTCTCCAGGCGCGAGGTCGACGCGGCGTAGCTCGTACGGAGCAGTTGCGCCAGTGGCGTGGCGCATTGGCGCATGAAGGCGATCTGGTGACCGCGCGAAAGTGGCAAGGCCTGCGCCGCCGCCCAGGTGGCACGGGCGAAGGTGGCCGGGCGGAATGGGTTGTGGTCCTGCGCCATGTCGAGGTCGCCGAACATCGCAGCCACGAAGGTCTGCAGCTCGCGCAGTTCGTACTCGGAGGTGCTCTTGATGTCCTCGATGGCATGGGATAGCTCCACCTCGATGGCCACCTCCTCTTCGTCGACCAGCGCGAGGTCCCTCGGCCGCGCCGCGCTGGGCGCGGTGTGGGCGCCCGTGTCAGGGTTGACTTGGCGCTTGACCTCGGCCCGCACCTGTTCACCCATGCTGTGCATGAAGTGCTTGGCCAGCCGGGCCCGCTGGGTCTGGGCCACCTGCAGCATCTCGCCTATGGCGTTGCGCTGCGCGCCCTGCAGGCCGCCGAGCTGGCGGCTGTCTCCGCCGAACACGGCGTTGAGCACTTGGTCGAACAGCATCGGCGCCCGCAGCAGCTCGTCGTCGACGAACTGGCGGAACAGCGGCGAAAGCAGACGGTCGCTCATGATGCGGTGGATTCTGAGGACACGCCCGTAGGCCGCTCGCCCGAAAAATACCCGGAAAGCGCCCCGAAAGCAAGCCCAGCCCGACGCTCGACGGCCAGAAAAACGGGCCCGCACCTCTCGGTGCGAGCCCTGCAGCAGGTGCGGCTTTGCCGCGACAGACCGGCCATCGCGGCTTTCGCCGCGAGGGGCCGGCGTCTTACATGTCCATGCCCATGCCGCCCATGCCGCCCATGCCACCGCCGCCACCGGGCATCGGGGTCTCTTCCTTGGGGGCTTCGGCAACCATGCACTCGGTCGTCAGCATCAGGCTGGCCACCGACGCGGCGTTCTGCAGCGCCGTGCGCGTGACCTTGGTGGGATCCAGGATGCCCATCTCGATCATGTCGCCGTAGGTGTCGTTGGCGGCGTTGAAGCCGTAGTTGCCCTTGCCTTCGAGCACCTTGTTGATCACGACGCTGGGCTCGCCACCGGCGTTGGCCACGATCTCGCGCAGCGGCTGCTCGACGGCGCGCAGCACGATCTTGATGCCGGCATCTTGATCGTGGTTGTCGCCCTTGAGCGTGCCAGCCACGGCCGCGCGGGCGCGCAGCAGCGCCACGCCACCACCGGCCACGATGCCTTCTTCGACGGCGGCACGCGTGGCGTGCAGCGCGTCTTCGACGCGGGCCTTCTTTTCCTTCATCTCGACTTCGGTGGCGGCACCGACCTTGATGACGGCCACGCCGCCGGCCAGCTTGGCCACGCGCTCTTGCAGCTTCTCGCGGTCGTAGTCGGACGTAGCTTCCTCGATCTGGACGCGGATCTGCTTGACGCGCGCTTCGATGTCGGCTGCGGCACCGGCGCCGTCGATGACGGTGGTGTTCTCCTTGGCCACTTCCACGCGCTTGGCGCTGCCCAGGTCGGCCAGTGTGGCCTTCTCGAGCGTCAGGCCCA
>JBIJAP010000182.1:0-7096 GCA_044345715.1 Rubrivivax sp. | reverse complement strand
ATCGACGACTTCGAGCGCATGCGCCGCAAGATCCCGGTGCTGTGCGACCTCAAGCCCAGCGGCCGCAACCTGGCCATCGACCTGCACCGTGCCGGCGGCATTCCGGCCGTGATGAAGGAACTGCTCGACGCCGGGCTGCTGAACGGCGACTGCATCACCATCACCGGCAAGACCGTGGCTGAAAACCTGGCCGGCCTGCCGCCGCTGCGTACCGACCAGGACGTGATCCGCCCGGTGAGCAACCCGATCTACGCCGAAGGCCACCTGGCCATCCTGAAGGGCAACCTCAGCCCCGAGGGCGCGGTGGCCAAGATCACGGGCCTGAAGAACCCCGTCATCACCGGCCCGGCACGCGTGTTCGAAGACGAGCAGAGCGCGCTCGAGGCCATCATGGGCGGGCGCATCAAGGCCGGCGACGTGATGGTGCTGCGCTACCTGGGCCCCAAGGGCGGCCCGGGCATGCCCGAGATGCTGGCGCCCACCGGCGCGCTGATCGGCCAGGGCCTGGGCGAAAGCGTGGGCCTCATCACCGACGGCCGTTTCTCGGGCGGCACCTGGGGCATGGTGGTGGGCCACGTGGCGCCCGAGGCCTATGCCGGCGGCGTGATTGCGCTGGTGAAGGAAGGTGACTCCATCACCATCGACGCGCTACAGCTGCTGCTGGAGCTGCAGGTCGACGACGCCGAACTGGCCCGCCGCCGCGCCGCCTGGAAGCAACCGGCTCCGCGCTACACCCGGGGCGTGCTGGCGAAGTTCGCCAAGAGCGCCGCCAGCGCCAGCCGGGGCGCGGTGCTCGACGGCGACTGAGCCTATCGAAGCTCTCTCCGAGGCACGGCCCTTTGCCGATGCGGTGTTTCGAGTCAGATCCGCGGCTCGCGCCGCTGCTCGATCTCGGACCGGGCCACCACCTTGGGCGCGGCCCCGCGGCCGGCGTGCATAGGGTCGGCCGACACCTCGCGGGCCTTGATCTCGGTGTGCTTGGTTGCCAAGCGGTCGCGGCGCTGGCCGCCGATCTTGAGGCCGAGCGCTTCCATATGCCGGTCTCGGCGCTCGACCTTGCGCTTTTCCATCTTGTCCATGGCGCGGCGCATGGTCCAGCCGGAGCTGTCGGCGAACTCCCACCACAGCACCGCCAGGCCGAAGGGCACCGCCACCCACCACCACGACAAGTCGGCCAGAAAGCCCACTCCCGCCAGCTTCAGCGCGATCAGCAACACCCCAATGATGACCAGCAGCATGGCAAAAGTCTCCTTCACCGCACTGTAGCGCAGCCCGCCATGCCGGCCCGCTAGCGGCGGGCCGGCGACCGGCGACTGACGCAGCGACTACTTCTGCGCCGCCGTCCAGATCGCGTCGGTGGTGGCGCCGACGGGTTTCTTGGTGATGACCGGATCGCTCTTGCCGGTCATCAGCGTGGCCACGGTGCGATCGAAGGCCTTGGGGTCGAGTCGGCCCAGCGAGCCGCCGGCCACCAACTTGGCCACCTCGCCCATCATGCGGGCCTGGTGCTTCTCGGTCTGCGCGCCCGAGGCGTCGTTCTTCAGCACGATCTTCACCGCCTCGGCCTGGTTCTTCACGGCGTAGTCCCAGCCCTTGAGCGAGGCCTTCACGAACTTGGCCAGTGCCGCGGCCTTCTTCGGATCAGCCAGCGTCTTCTCGAGTGTGTAGAGGCCGTCTTCCAGCGTGGCCACGCCCTGGTCTTCGTACTTGAAGACGGTCAGCGCCTCGGGCTTCATGCCGGCGTCGATGAGCTGCCAGTACTCGTTGTAGGTCATGGTGCTGATGCAGGCGGCCTGCTTCTGCAGCAGCGGGTCGACGTTGAAGCCCTGCTTGAGCACCTTCACGCCGCCGGCGCTGCCGTCGGTCTTCAGGCCCAGCTTGTCCATCCAGCTCATGAACGGGTACTCGTTGCCGAAGAACCAGACGCCCAGCGTCTTGCCCTTGAAGTCGGCCGGGGTCTTGACGCCGCTGTCGTTGCGGCAGGTGAGCTGCATGCCCGAGCGCTGGTACACCTGGGCGATGTTCACCAGCGGCACGCCCTTCTCGCGCGTGGCCAGGGCCGAGGGCATCCAATCAACCACCACATCGGCACCGCCACCGGCAATCACTTGGCTGGGGTTGATGTCAGGGCCGCCGGCCTTGATGGTGACGTCGAGGCCGACGTCCTTGTAGAAGCCCTTGTCCTTGGCCACGTAGTAGCCGGCGAACTGGGCCTGGGTCACCCACTTCAGCTGCAGCGTGAGCTTCTCTTGCGCCTGGGCGCCGAACGAAAGCGCCAGCAGCGCAGCGGCCATGGCCACGGTCTTGATCGAGGTCTTGTTCATCGCGGGTTCTCTCTCCTGGGTTGAAGGGACGGGACGGGTCACTTGCGGAAACTGGGATGCCAGAACGTCAGGCTGCGCTCGAGCAGCGCCACGAGGCCGTAGAAGGCCGAGCCGGCCAGCGCGGCGATGGCGATGGCGGCCCACACCACGTCGACGTTCATGCGCGCCACCTCGGCACTGATGCGAAAGCCCAGGCCGACGATCGGCGAGCCGAAGAACTCGGCCACGATCGCGGCGATGAGCGCGAGCGTGGAGTTGATCTTCAGCGCATTGAAGATGAACGGCAAGGCCCCCGGCAGCCGCAGCTTGGCCAACGTGGCGGTGTGGCCGGCGGCGTAGGTGCGCATCAGGTCGCGGTGCATGGCGTCGACGGTGGCCAGGCCGGCCAGCGTGTTCACGAGCATCGGGAAGAAGGTGACGACGGCAGCCACGGCGGCCTTGCTCTGCCAGTCGAAGCCGAACCACATCACCATGATGGGCGCGATGCCGACGATGGGCACCGCGCCGGCCAGGTTGGCCAGCGGCAGCAGACCGCGCTTGAGCAGTCCGAAGCGGTCGGCCGCCAGAGCCACGGCAAAGCCGCTGCCGCAGCCCACCAGGTAGCCGGCCAGAACGCCGGTGCCGGTCTGCACGAAGTCGGGCCACAGCACGTGCCAGCGCGCGCCCAGCGCGGCGGCCACTTCGCTGGGCGCGGGCAGCAGGATGCGCGGCACGTCCCAGGCCACGACGATGAACTCCCACAGGCCGATGACGCCTACGCCCAGCAGGCCCGGCGCCAGCCATTCGCGGCCACGGCCGGGCGGCAAGGCGGCCAGCCAGCTCAACGCGAACCACAGCGCGGTTAGCAGCGCCAGCAACAGCACGATGTTCATGTGCGCCCGCCCATGAAGCGCATCGTCACGCGCTCGACCAGCCCCACCGCGGCCACCAGCGCCACGCCCAGCAGCGCGGCCATGAACAGCGCCGACCAGATCTGGATCGTCTGCCCGAAGTAAGAGCCCGACAGCAGCCGCGCCCCCAGGCCGGCCTGCGCGCCGGTGGGCAGCTCGCCGACGATGGCGCCCACCAGGCTGGTGGCGATGGCCACCTTGGCGCTGGCGAACAGGAAGGGCAGCGCGGCCGGCAGCCGCAGCTTCCACAGTGTCTGCTGTGCGCTGGCGCTGTAGGTGCGCATCAGGTCGCGCTGCAGCGGGTCGGGGCTGCGCAGGCCCTTGACCATGCCGATGGCCACCGGAAAGAAGCAAAGGTACATCGAGATCACCGCCTTGCTCACCAGCGGCGGGTAGCCCAGGCTGCCGAGCACCACCACCACCATCGGCGCGATCGCCAGGATGGGTATGGTCTGCGACGCGATGATCCACGGCAGCAACCCGCGATCGAGCACCACGCTGTGCACCACGCCGATGGCCAGCAGCACGCCCAGCGTCATGCCGAGCGCAAAGCCCAGCAAGGTGGCGGTGAGCGTGACGCCGGCGTGGTGCACCAGGCTGCGCGGGCTGTCGATCTCGGTCTCGAACACCGAGACCCACCAGTTCAGGGCCACCTGGTGCGGCGCCGGCAGCACCGGGCGTTCCATCGCCCAGGCGCCTGCGGCCAGTTGCCGCCAACCCCAGGGCTCGCCGAGGCCGTCGAGCCGCTCGCTTACCTGCGGCGCGTTCAGCGCCACGGCGCCGCCGTACCAGGCAACGAGGATCAGGGCCACCATCAGCAGCACCGGCCCCAGGTGGTGCCACAGGCCGGCCAGCGGCCCGGGCGCACGGGGAGTCGGCAGCGCCGCCGCGGCGTCAGTCATAGCTGTGGCCGGCGCGCAGGGCCTCGCGCACGCGGTGCGCGACGGCGGCGAACTCGGGGCTGTCGCGCACGTCGAGCTTGCGCGGCCCCGGAATCGGGTTGTCGATGATCTCCAGGATGCGGCCCGGCCGCGGGCTCATCACCACGATGCGGTTGGCGAGGAACACCGCCTCGCTGATGCTGTGCGTGACGAAGACAACCGTCTTGCCGGTGCGCTCCCACAGCCGCAGCAGTTGCTCGTTGAGGTGATCTCGCGTGATCTCGTCCAGCGCGCCGAAGGGCTCGTCCATCAGCAGCAGCGCCGGCTCCAGCGCCAGCGCGCGCGCGATCGACACCCGCTGCTGCATGCCGCCCGACAGCTGCCACGGGTACTTTCGCTCGAAGCCCTCCAGCCCCACCAGCGCCAGCTGCTTCAGCGCGCGCTCGCGGCGCGCCTGCAGCGGCACGCCGACGATCTCCAGCGGCAGCATCACGTTCTTCAGCACGTTGCGCCAGGGGTACAGCGCGGCGGCCTGGAACACATAGCCGTAGGCCCGCGCCAGACGCGCCTCTTCGGCCGAAACGCCGTTGACCTGCATGGAGCCCGAGGTGGGTTTCTCGAGGTCGGCGATTACCCGCATCAGCGTCGTCTTGCCGCAGCCCGAAGGTCCGATGAAGGACACGAACTCGCCGCGCGCGATGCGCAGGTTCACGTTCGACAAGGCCGTCACGGGCGTATCGGCGGTCTGGAAGACCAGCGACAGGTCTTGCGCCACGACGGCCGGCTGCTCAACGCCCTCCGGCATCAAGATGCCACACCCGCGCGCTCGAGCATCGCGTGCAGCAGCACGTTACAGCCGGCCGTGATGTGCTCGGGCTGCGCATCCTCGATCTCGTTGTGGCTGATGCCGTCCTTGCAGGGGATGAAGATCATCCCGGCCGGCACCAGCTTGGCCATGTACAGGGCGTCGTGGCCCGCGCCGGACACCGCTTCCATGTGGCTGTAGCCCAACGCCTGGGTGGCGCGCGCCACCGCCTCCACGCAGTCGGCATGGAACTCCGTGGCCGGGAACGAGGTGACCAGCTTGATGTCGATCGGCAACCCGCTCTCGGCGCTGAGCCGTGCGGCCACGCCGCGGATGTCGGCGTCCATCTCGTCGCACAGCGCCTCGCTGGCGTTGCGCAGGTCGATGCTGAACTTCACTCGGCCCGGGATCACGTTACGGCTGTTCGGGAACACCTGCACCATGCCCACGGTGCCCCTTCCGTGCGGCGGGTGGCGGTGGGCGCAGGCCACCACCTCCTGCATCAGCTTGGTGGCCACCTGCAGCGCGTCCTTGCGCAGGGCCATCGGCGTGGGGCCGGCGTGCGCCTCCAGGCCGGTGACGACGCAGTCGTACCAGCGCACGCCCAGCACGCCGGTGACGACACCGATGGTCTTGCCGTGGTCCTCGAGCACCGGGCCCTGTTCGATGTGGGTCTCGAAGTAGGCGCCGATGGGGTGGGCGCCGGGCTCCTCGGTGCCCAGGTAGCCGATGCGTTCGAGCTCGTCCTTGACCGACTTGCCCTCGGTGTCGGTGGCGGCATACGCGTGCTCCAGCGTGAAGGCCTTGGCGAAGACACCCGAGCCCATCATCACCGGCACGAAACGCGAACCTTCCTCGTTGGTCCAAAAGGCCACCTCGATGGGGGCCTCGGTCTCGATGCCGTGGTCGTTGAGCGTGCGCACCACCTCCAGGCCCGCCAGCACGCCGTAGTTGCCGTCGAACTTGCCGCCGGTGGGCTGGGTGTCGATGTGGCTGCCGGTCATGATGGGTGGCAGGCTGTTGTTGCGCCCTGCCCTGCGCATGAAGCCGTTGCCGATCTTGTCGATGGTGACGGTCATGCCCGCTTCGCGCGCCCAGCGCGTGACGAGATCGCGGCCCTGCCTGTCGAGCTCGGACAAGGCCAGGCGGCACACGCCGCCCTTGGGCGTGGCGCCGATGGCGGCCAGCTCCATCAGGGCGCTCCACAGGCGCGGGCCGTCGATGCGCAGCGCGCTGGGCGAGGTCTTCATGTCCATGGGGTGTTTCCTTCAGCGCGCCACGGCCGTTGGTGCGTGCGCGGCCGTGCGCAGTACGGCGGCCTCGAACTGGGGGCCGAAGGCCGGGCGCTTGACGTACTGGCCATAGCCCGGCGTGGCACGCAGGTCTCCGTTGGCATAGACCAGCGCACCGCGGCTGAGCGTGTGCGTGGCCAGGCCCTTCACCTGCCGGCCCTCGAAGATGTTGAAGTCGACCTTGCTGCGCTGCGTCTTGGCCGACAGCGTCTTGGTGGCGGCCGGATCCCAGAGCACGATGTCGGCATCGGCGCCTTCGGCGATCACGCCCTTGCGGCCGGCCAGGTTGAAGATGCGCGCGCAGTTGCCCGAGGTGATGGCCACGAACTCGCTCGGCGTCAGGCGCCCGGTGCCGACGCCGGCGTCCCAGATCACCGACATGCGCTCCTCGACGCCGCCGCAGCCGTTGGGGATCTGCGTGAAGCTGTCCTTGCCCGCGGCCTTTTGCGGGGCGCAGAACACGCAGTGGTCGGTGGCGGTGGTATGCAGCTGGCCGCTCTGCAGGCCGCGCCACAGCATCTCTTGATGGCCCTTGGGGCGGAACGGCGGGCTCATCACGTAGGCTGCCGCGGTGGCGAACTCGGGGTGGCGGTAAACGCTGTCGTCGATCACCAGATGCCCGGCCAGCACCTCGCCGTAGACGCGCTGGCCACGGGCCCGCGCGCGGGCGATGGCTTCGGCGGCCTCGATGCAGCTGACGTGCACGATGTAGATCGGCACGCCCAGCACGTCGGCAATGGCGATGGCGCGGTTGGCGGCCTCGCCCTCCACCATCGGCGGGCGGCTCAGCGGGTGGCCCTCGGGGCCGGTGATGCCCATCTTCAGCACCTCTTGCTGCAGCAGGTACACGAGCTCGCCGTTTTCGGCGTGCACGGTGGGCATGGCGCCCAGTTCCAGGGCCCGC
>JBIJAP010000179.1:0-7128 GCA_044345715.1 Rubrivivax sp. | reverse complement strand
GTTTCAGGAGCGCCCCGACCGACCCCGCGCAAGCGAGCCTGCTGCCGCGGCGGGCCCGCCCGCAGCGCGACTTCCGTGGCTGGCTGTGGCGTGACGGGCCTTGCCTGGACGCAGCGGTGCCTGAATGCCTGCGCCGCGCCCACCTGTCGCTGCGGCTGCCGGTGGAAGCCTTTCGCGAGGCGCTGTTCGCGCGGGCCGCATCAGGCGTGCGGCCGGTCTGGCCGCCTGCGGACTTGAGCCGCATGGCGCTGCAATTGCGTATGCAGTCGCCGGCCGGTGGCCGTTCGCTGTTCGACAGCAGCGCGATCGAAACAACATCGGCCAGCCCGCTGCAGCGCATCGTGGCCAGCCTGGCGCCGGGCGAGGCGCTGGCCATCACGCGCCGGGGCCAGCCGGTGGCCACGCTGCGCGGGCCCGACACCGCCAACCCGGCCGATGTCCCGGCTTCGCCTTGGTTGACCGCCTTGATCCGCCGCCTGCCCTTGCCTCAGGCGCAGACCGAACTGCGCGCCAACGACAACGTGGTCACGCCGCTGGGTCGATTCGATCTGACCCTGACCGGTGACCTGCAGAGCCTGGACCGCACGCTCAGCGCCAGCGCCACGCGGCTGGCCTGGCCGGTGGGTGCCATGCTGGCAGCGATCGGCCTGGCCTGGCTGATCATCGAAATGGGCTTGATCCGCCGCGTGGCCACGCTCACACGCCGTGCCGCCGCTGTCTCGTACAACGTGCAGGCCCCGCAGGCCGATGCCCGTCTGGGCGATCTGGATGTGAACGACCTGCGCGGGCGCGACGAGCTGGGCATCCTGGCCGGCACCTTGTCCGACCTGCTGGCGCGGGTGCGCGACGGCATGCGCCGCGAGCAATTGCGCGCCGAGCGTGAACACGACCAATGGCACGCGGTGGGGCACGAGATCATGTCGCCGCTGCAGTCACTGCTGGCCCTGCACGCGGCCGACAAGGACCCGAGCCGGCGCTACCTTCAGCGCATGCAGCAGGCGGTGAAGGTGCTCTACGGCCCTGCCTCGCCCAGCGAAGCCCTGGCGGCAGCGACGCTGGCTGTAGGCCGGCTGGACCTAGACGCCTTCCTGCGGCAAGTGGCCGACAACGCCGGCCATGCGGGCCTGCATGACGTGGTGTACACCGCCTCGCCCGAGGCGGTGTGGGTGCTGGCCGACGAGTACCCGCTGGAAGACGCGCTGACGCACCTGCTGACCAACGCCGCCCGCCACCGCCTGCCGGGCACGCCCATCACGCTGAACCTGAAGACCGAAGACAGGCTGGCCTTTGTTGAAGTGCACAACCAGGGCCCGACCATCGCGCCCGAACGGCTGTTCCTCATCTTCGACTATGGCGTCAGCGATGCCCTGGCCGCCGACAGCGCCCGCCGCGGCCAGGGCCTTTTCGTGGCGAAGACTTACCTGGCGAAGATGGAGGGCAGCATCGCGGTGCGCAACGTTGAAGGGGGCGTGGTGTTCACGGTAGGGTTGCGCCGCGCCTGAGTTCGCCCGGTCGGGCGGCGCGGGGTTCACACAGCGCGGTCAGGCCGCTTGCGGCCCTGTATCCAAGCCTCACCACACCAAACAGCGCAGACGGTGTCCCATGCTTCGTTGTTAGAGTCAGAGCATGTACTCACGACGGATGGTGTTTGCTGCGGCGAGGTGCGTTGGCATCAAGAACGGCACAGGACAATCAGCAGCCGCCCGCTGGCGGCGTGCTCTTTTGACCGGCGGTCTCGCTTTGCAGGCGGCGCTGCTGTCGGCCTGTGCGACCCGCTTCGACAACGAGCCCCAGAACCAGCCCATCACGCCAGAGTTCATTGCGCAGAGCACCCAGGCGCGCGGCATCGTTGGCGCCAACACCATCGGCCTGTCGCTGTCCGGCGGCGGCCTGCGCGCGGCGGCGTTCTCCTTCGGGGTGTTGCAGGCCTTGTCAGCAGCGGGCGATCCTGCAGTCGATCTTTTCGGTGAAGTGACCTTCATGTCCAGCGTGTCGGGCGGCTCCTTGACGGCGGCCTACATGGCGCTGCACGGGCAGGAAGGCATGCAGCACTTCCGCGCGCGCGTGCTCGACGCCGATCTGGAACGCGACCTGCGCCTGAGCCTGTTCTCGCCCGCCAACCTGTTGCGCTTACTGGCAGGTGGCGTCAACGACCGCAGCAACATGGCTGCCACCTTGGACGCCGATGTGTTCAATGGCGCCACGTTCGCCGACCTGTACCGCCGCAACAAGCCCGATGTCTGGATCAACGCCACCGACTTGTACAACCGCACACCGTTCCCATTCATTCCGCCGGTGTTCCAGTCGCTGTGCAGCGACCTGTCGCGGTTGCGCGTGTCCGAGGCCGTCGCGGCCTCGATGGCCGTGCCACTGGCGTTTGCGCCGGTCGTTCTCAAGACCTTCCCTGGTGACTGCCTGATGCCGCTTCCAGCCAACATGGACGCCATGCTGGCTGACGATGGCAGCGTCACGGCCGGCATCTTGGCCAGCACCGCCCGGGCCATCCGCAACTACCGCGACCCGCAGCGCATGCGCTACGTGAAGCTGGCCGACGGCGGCCTGACCGACAACCAGGGGCTGGCCAGCATCCTCATCGCGCGCGCTGTGTCCGACACGAGCTACGGTCCGATGCGTGAAGACGACATCGTGCGTCTGCGCAGAATGCTGTTTCTCATCGTCGACGCCGGTCGCCCGCCGGCGGGCGACTGGGCCCTGCAGCGGGACGGCCCTTCTGGCGTGGACGTGGGCATCGCGGCAGCCGACGCCGCCATCGATTCAGCCACGCGCCTGAGCGCGGCCGCCTTTCGGACCATGACGACCGAATGGCGCAACAACATGGTTCGCCATCGCTGCGGCCTGACCGAGGCCGAGGTGCGCCGCCATCTCCCTGCAGGCCAGCCCTGGCGCTGTGACGACGTGACGTTCTTCGTCGGCACCGTCAGTGCCGAAACTCTGGGGCCGGAACGTGCAGCCCGGCTGCGCGACATGCCCACGCGCCTGTCACTGCCGCGCGCCGATGTCGATGCGGCAATCGACGCGGGCCGCGACGCTGCGCGCGCCAACCCGGCGCTGCGCGCCTATCTGGCTGACCGCGCCGCACGCCCGTGACGCCGGACTGCTTCGCGGCATGGCGTGCGGCAGTCCAGAGGCGACAGCCGACCAGCAGCCTGCTTGGTCTGCCAAGCCTAGCCTAGTGAAGTGCGTGAGCTGCCCGCCGTTTTTCGTCTTCCAAGGGTCGATGGTTAGCATCCAGACCTGAAGCACGAGGGGTGGCGCGCGGCTGAAGATGCACGTCGACACCTTAAAGAGAAAGCGACGGCGTGCTTTGCGAAGGATGCGCTGTGAAGTACGCCCGGATCGACGCGCAGCGCCGCGAGTTTCCCCAGCCCGATTTGTGCGATGTGCTGGCCGTGAGCATCAGCGGCTACCGTGCCTGGCGCCGTGGCGGCACGCCCGACCGTACGCGCCGGACGGACCCGCAGGCCGTGGCCTTGATGAAGAGCATCCACACCGAGGTGAAGGCCGCCTACGGCTCGCGGCATACACACCGCGAACTGCAGGGCCGAGGCCATCGCATCGGCCTGCGCCGTGTGGAGCGCCTGATGCGCGAGAACGGCATCCGGGCGCGGCACCAGCGGCGCCTTGCGGCGATGACGGACTCCAAGCACTCGATGCCGGTGGCGCCAAACCTGCTGCCCCGCGACTTCACACCCGAGGCGCCGAACCGGGTGTGGACGGGCGACATCACCCACATCCAGACCGGCGAAGGCTGGCTTTACATGGCGATGGGTGCTGGACCTGTTCAACCGCGAAATCATCGGCTGGTCGATCAAGCCGAGGATGACCGCCAAGCTCACCGAGTACGGCATGACCGCCTCGATGAGCCGAAAGGGCAACTGCTGGGACAACGCGCCCACCGAGAGCTTCTTCAACAGCCTGAAGAACGAGCGGGCGCATGGCACGACCTATGCGACAAGAGCCGACGCGCAGGCCGACTTGTTCGAGTACATCGAGGTGTTCTACAACCGGAGTCGCCGCCACTCCATGCTGGGCTACTGCTCGCCGCTTCGGTTCCTGGTGAACTGGATCAGCAGGCATGCGGATAAGCGAACCAAGGCGGCATGAGAGCGGCCCTCTGGAAGACGAAATTCGAAGGGCACCTCAGGTCTCAGTCAACTCCAAAACTCCTCATCCAGCCGTTTCAGGTGCCGTGTCGGGCCGGCAATGGGTGAGAAAAGTGGTGTTCGAATTCTCTATCCACTGGCCGGCCTGTACGCGGTAACGACGGAGGTGGTCAGGTCGCTACACGTCAGCGCGCGCCAAACACCGCACGGTAGAACGCCCAGTTACGTTCGCCGATTACCTCGAACGACCGCATAACGTCGTGATCGACGTCGGGCACCAGTATGTAGTCCTGAGCAATCGCCAATCGGGCGAGGTGGGCGCGAAAGTCTTCGTTGGCCGGCAACGTGAAGTCCCGCGATCCGACGATCTGGCGAAATCGTGTGAGCGCCTGCGATGTCCCGCGAAAGGTGGTGGCGTACTGGTCGGCCGCCGTGAATGGATTCTGCGCAACGTAGTAATTCATGTCGTCGCTGTAGACGTCGCGCAAAATCCGCGCCCGCTCGGCGGGATTACCTGTGGCGCGTGGCCCGTTGAAATCGAGGTCCAGCGGGCCTGCTCCCAGCATCGACATGGAGCCAAACACATCGGGGTACCGCAGTCCTAATCGTGCGGCACCGAGCCCGCCCATGCTGAAACCTTCCAACAGTCGGCCGTCGCGCGTGGCCAGCGTGCGAAGGGTTGCGTCGATCTGCGGGACCAGATCGCGCACCACCATCGACTCCATCGGGACGAGCCCGTCTTTGGAGTCTGCCCACATGCTCGACGCCATGCCGTTAGGGAAGACGATCAGCATGGGTGGAATTCGGCCGGCGCGAATCGCCTCGTCGAAGTAGGCAGAGATGGCGGGTATACCCTGCAACCCACCACCGCTGCCATGCAGCCAGTAGAGCACTGGAAATCGTCGCGCGGGTTCGTTGGCGTACTGCGCTGGTGTGTAGACGTGGTAGCTCACCGTTGCACGTGCGATCTTGCTCGTGAACGTGCGGTACTGCACTCGTGGAGCGCTGACCGCCGTCGTGGTCCAGACCACCGCCCGTGAGGGTGGCTGCGGTGCTGGCACGTCAACTGGCGGCGACGATCCGTCACCACCGCACGCCGTCTGCGTGTAGGACGCGGCGACGGAAAAAACCGCAGCCACCAACAACGAGCGCATTCGCGAGGAGACGGGTCGTGGCAGATATGGAGGCAGGGACACGAAGGCAGCCCAATCAAGATTCGAAGGCCTGCGAACTTATCGTCGATCGCGTCCTTGCGGTCGTGGAGAAACAGCTGCTTACCGCCGTTACCCGCGCTTGCTCAAGACCCGCCTTGAGACGCTGGACACGGAACCGGCCGGGCAGGCGGCGTTCGAACTCGAACGGGTTGACGCCGTTGCCTCGATGGCGCGGGTCGTGGCGCAGGGGATGCCGCGGAAAGAGCAGCTCGAGGTCGACGGCGTGCCCGGGCGATGTACCGCACGCTGCGCACGATCAACCCCATCGAGAACCTGAACGGCTCTGTGGCCAGCGCGCTAAGCGACGCGACCACGCGAATGCGAAAGGTGCGCGGCTGCGGTCTGATGCGCACCCTCCTCAAGGCCCTGGATGGCCGCCGCCCCGAAAGCGACAACGGCGCCGTCCTAAAGGCCACGTAGCATGTTCACCGAGGAGCCGTCGCCGGCCACGGTTCAACAGCGAGCGGGACATCGCCGGGAGCAACAAGCAGCGATGCCAACGCCTGCCCTGCGCCCGACGCTGCCGAGGCAGGGCGTGCATCGCCATTCGATTCACCCAGTTCAGCGAGCGCGGCGCCACTAGTCGGCGCGGTTGGGAAGCCATGACGCTTGCGTCAAAGGGCTGACCGGCAGGCAGTGATCGCAGTCGATCAACTGTTTGCGCTCAGCAACCCGGCCTTGCTGAGCGCGGCTTCCAAAGAGTCGTTCTCCAGGGCCAGTGGGCCGATCTTGGTGTGCAGCGCCTTGAACTGCACCGGCGGCGCCTCGGTCATGGTCGGCGCCCCGAACACCTGGGCAGCACGCACTAAGAGTTGCTGGCGCAAGCCCGAGCTGCTGTGACAGCAGGGCCCGCTGTGCTTTGAGTAGCCAACTCGCTTGTTCGGCCAAGGCTACCTTTTTAAACGTTAACTTGAAACCGTCATGGTGCCTACCGGAAGTGCGTCCGCCGTTGGCGATCCTCATTAACCGCCGCAAAGCAGAGTTTCGGAGCAGCCCACCTCTGCCAGGCCTTCGCCGCGGCACGAGCGGCTTGTCGGCCCGCGGGCCCCTTCGGCAGGCTCTTCAGAAGTGTCAGCCGCACCCGCACTCCCGCTAGAAGCGGTTGCCTCCCTCAAGAGGCGCAGTGTCGCGCGCCGCGCCCAAACCAAGGGCTCTGGCCCAGGTCTCTGGTGCGCTGCTGGCTGCGCAGCCCGACGCCATCTGCCTGACCACCCAGGCAGAGCCGAGACCGCCTGGGCAGGCCCCGGGTTGCCTTCAAGACGACCACCACCGACACCCCTCGAGATCAGGCTAGCCCCCCCTAAATCAACAGGCAGCGGCACCCTCTTCCTGACGATGCGTCGCCTGCCGCTGGCGGCCACCATGACCCCACGGCACGACTGCAAAACCAGCACAGGCCGTTCATCAAGGATTCCCACCATGGCCTGTCTGAACCTCAGCAACGGCAGCTTCGATGCTGCCAACTTCGTGCCCAGCAATGTCAACGCAGGCGCTGTCACCGTCACCCGCACATCCAGCTCGATCTCTGTCGCCCATGCATCGTTTGCCGCACCGCTGGTGCTCAGCGGCGACTTCCGTGTGCTGCTGTTTGGCGGCGGCCGGCATCTGGCCTTGATGCGCGTGGAGTCCAGCGCTGGCTTCGGTACACGCACCGTCTTCATCGTCGACTTCACCGGCAGCGGACCTGCGCCGGGCCTGGTGCAAATTCATCAGCAGAGCCTGGTGGCCGACACTGCCGCTGTGCCCAGGCTGCTGACCGCCCCCGGCAGCCAGGATCTGGTGTTGACGTC